>SKGH01000101.1 GCA_007117575.1 Candidatus Kaiserbacteria bacterium
ATCGTACCACCAAGTACGCCTCACCCAGCCCCAGTTTCCGTGATCATTTATATTCTTTCGTGACTGACTAAAACATTTTTTGGTTTATTACGTTAGTAATAAATGGTTACCGAAACCGGGGCTGGGTCAGCGCCTCGAACTTCATCAGAAATGCGTAAGTCATGACGAGGTTTTTTAGACAGACTTCTATCTTTTTGTATTTATTTTTTCTTTGACTTTTTCTTTGGGTAAGGTTTTCTTTATCTCCTTTAAAGCGTTTTCTATTTTCGCTAATGATTCACTTAAAAGAAGCTGGTAGTGCTTTTGTTCTTGTATCTGCTGATGTGTGACTTCCATTTCTTTTTCGTGTACTTGTTGCATGGAGTTAACAATAATTCCTATTAGTAAATTGAGTACAGAGAAGGTGGTTGATAAAATGAAAAGAATGAAGAATATCCATGCCATTGGAAATTCTTCCATCACTGGTCGAACTATCGACATTGACCAGCTCTCCAGTGTCATGATCTGAAACAGGGAATAGAAAGACGAACCCAAAGATCCAAAAAATTCAGGAAATTTTTCACCAAAGAATTTAGTTGCCATGACAGCACTTACGTAGAAAACCAGTAGTAACATGGAACCAACTGCCATAAGTCCACTCAAGGCATTCATAAAACCTTGAATTACTCGCCTGAAGACCGGTGTGACAGAAACCAGTCTTAAGGCTCTTAAAATGCGAAGTGTTCTTAATACAGAAAGGTTACTTAAAAAGGGTAGTATTGATACAGCTACGATCACGAAATCAAATATGTTCCAGCCGTTTCGAAAAAAGTTAAGTCTATAGGCATATATTTTCAGCACTATTTCGATTGTAAAAATACTAATAAATAGCGTGTCTAGCACAAACAGAAGTGAACCATATTTGGCTAGGATACCGGCATCAGTTTCCATCCCAAGTGTTATAGCGTTCAGTACGATAATGGTGAGTATTAAATATTGAAACACATTTGTCTCAATCAGACTGATCAGACGGTGGCGTAATCCAGTTTTTATTTTTTCAGGGTTCATAATAGTAATAGGCAGATTGTATCATATAAGATCTTTTACGTAGTTCACAAATATCTTATTTAAAAGTTATAGGATGTGTAAAATAATTTCAGGACTTACGCGTTTGGCGAATTTCTTTGTTGCTTTCGTCACTTAAACCTTTCATCGTACCACCAAGTACGCCTCACCCAGCCCCGGTTTCCGTGATCATTTATATTCTTTCGTGACTGACTAAAACATTTTTTGGTTTATTACGTCAGTAATAAATGGTTACCGAAACCGGGGCTGGGTCAGCGCCTCGAACTCCATCAGAAACGCGTAAGTCATGAATTTTTTATATTTAATATTTTTGGTTATGATAAAATATTGACATGGATACTGAAATAATTTTAAAAATACTTTTTTATATTCTTTTATTAGACAGTCTTATAGCTAACTTGATAGCTTGGCGTGGACAAGATTGGTATTCAGTGAAATTACCTTCTTTGTCTAAGTATTTACCCATAACCAAAGCATGGGCGGGTTGGTATTTGATTCTAGTTATATTTATCGGTGTATTAATTTTTTTTAACTAAACCTGTCAACGTAATAAATTTGCTTTTTTTTTCAATACATGATGTAATGAAAACACAAAGCATTCGCTCCTCTTGAAGATTTCTTGTTGTGAAGCGGAAGGAGATCAGGTGTAGTGAGGGTTTTGTAGTTATTCAGAAGATAAATAATAAAAAAAGTAAGATGAAAGGAACAATTGCACGAATCGTATCAGACCGAGGTTTCGGTTTTATTACACCGGAAGACGGTAGTAAGGATTTATTTTTTCACGCTAAAGATACCGTTGACGTCGAGTTTGACGATTTACGTGAAGGTGATGTGGTAAATTTTGAGGTGGTTGATGGACCTAAAGGCCCAGCAGCTTCACAGGTGACTCGTCCTAGTGCCTAGTCACTCTGATCAAAATAAAGTACATAGTCTTTATAAAACAAAACCGCTTTCTTTAAAGAAAGCGGTTTTGTTATTGGTAAGGGTCCTTTTCTGCGTATATGGATATAGTTCTTCTTTTACGAGCTTTTCCTTTCAGTATATGTTTATGAGAAGCATAGCTTTTGTGTATGATAAAGCTGGGAGCTAAAAATTCTAAAATTTCTTCTTTGTAATAGACATGTTCAGCTACGCCTATTATTGGATGAATATAGGAGCCATCTTCCTCTGCCGGCGATTCATTTAAAAGACGTTTAGTGTGAATATCACCGTCACGTAGAAAAGTCTTAAAGAATAGAAAACCACCCGGTTTTAATACTCTATAAATTTCATCTCGTAAAGACAGTCTTTCACTGGAAAGCAGGAAATGTGAAGTCATCATATCTAGTACTAAAGATTGAGAATTGTCGGGTATGTCCCAAGGTGGTTTTATGTCACATACTTTAAATTCAATATTTAGTTCTTTTTTAGCCTCAGTGGCTTTAGCTATAGCTGCAGAGGATATGTCGTATCCATATCCATGCATTCCAAACTCTTTGGCTAAATAAATTATATTGCGACCGTTTCCACAACCTATATCTAAAACTGAAGTGGTGGGGTTTAAAAGAGTTTTTCCTTGTTTTCTTTGTAACCAACGAATGAACTTTTCTAAATCAGAACTTGGTTTTTCCGATAAAGAAAGGTGTGAGGCGTCGGTGTACTCTTTGTCCCAAAAAGATGAACCGTGTCGACGTTTTTTATTTATTTTTTTTCTGAGCATTTTTTGATTATAATCATACCTTGTTGGATAAGGCAAATAATTATAAAGGTAATATTGTCTTGTTTGTCAGCTTTGTGGCGCATACTAATAAATTTGTTTCTGGGGTGTAATAAGTTGGTAAAAATGTAATGCAGGTGTTGTTTGACGATATTTAAAAGTACTGTGTGTTATAATCTTGCGTATGATAGATATATCAATGTTTGTAACTTTATATTTATTGAGTATCCCGATTTTTATATTGATTGACGCCGTTTGGTTGTATACTGCCAGTAGCTGGCTTTACAAACCTCGTATCGGTCACTTGATGGGGGAAGTAAATTGGTTGGCGGCCACTATTTTTTATTTAATATTTCTGGTCGGTCTGGTTTTTTTTGCCATTTATCCGTCTGTTATTGGTGGTTCTCAACAATCGGCTTTGTTAATGGGTGGTTTGTTTGGTTTTTTTACTTACGCTACTTACGATCTGACAAACCAAGCTACTTTGAAAGGTTGGTCTTGGGTTATAACTATAGCTGATCTGTTCTGGGGTACATTTTTAGGTGCCACTGTCTCCGGTTCTGTGTTTTATTTGTACGGAGTATTGTTTTAGGTAGGTTTTTTTGTATACATGCTTAAAAGAAGGTCGTTAATTGTTTCGTTGTTAGGTTTTGTATTGTTAATAGTCATTTTTTTTATTTGGTCGCTGTTAGAGCCTCGTTTGCAAAATAATAAGAAAGATATTTCGACTCTCGGATATAGTTTAAATAGAGAAAATATGGTCACTATGCAACTGGCTGATACTGTTCTAGAGGTTAAAGTTGTAAGTACTAATGAAGAAAGAAGGAGGGGATTGTCAGGAGTGGTTGGTTTAGAGCCTGATGAGGGTATGTTTTTTGTGTTTGATAGTGATGGTTATTATGGAATATGGATGAAAGACATGCTGTTTTCAATAGACATTCTTTGGCTGAACTCAAATAAGGAAATAGTCCATATTGAATCTTTTGTTGACCCAGACACTTATCCCACAGTATTCAAGCCGGATAAACCCGCTCGTTATGTATTAGAAGTGAATGCAGGTTTTGTGGTAAAGCACAAAATTAATGTAGGTGACACAATCGTTTTACCAGAAGAGGGTACTTGGTTAATGGATTAGATGATTACATGACTTACGCGTTTGGCAAATTTCTTTGTCGCTTTCGTCACTCAAACCTTTCATCGTACCACCAAGTACGCCTCACCCAGCTCCAGTTTCGGTAATCATTTATTACTAACGTAATAAACCAAAAAATGTTTTAGTCAGTCACGAAAGAATATAAATCATCACGGAAACTGGAGCTGGGTCAGCGCCTCGAACTCCATCAGAAACGCGTAAGTCATGGATTATATAGGTCACACCCATCATAGGACTGAATTTTTTGATAAAATTACTTTTTATGGTATAGTTACAGAGCACGGTGATCGCCCAAAGTTACTTTCAGGTAGTATCTAATTTGCTATAAAGCTACTTTCGTACTATTTGAAAGTAGCTTTGGGAGGAAAGTCCGGACACGCTCCCAACCCCATTTCTGTTAGGTGTAGACAATAAAGGTATTGAATATGGTTATTCATTTTTTGTTTGAGACTTGATAGAAGTGGGGCTGGGAAGAGTAGCGGGTAACACCCGTCCGTTGTTGTTTTTTATAGCCAGTCATTTTTGTGATTGGGTGTATAATAATGACGCGAGGTGCGAGCAGAGACGTCTATGACTGTAAGGTTATAGACACCCAATTTAGTTTTAGAGATGAGAACATTGTTCAAAAACTCTATGATTTGTTGGGTGAGTCATGGCGGTAACGTCATGGGTGAAACGGCTAAACCCTTACTTGCGTGCAAGGTCGTGCCTGACCCCATTTTAGTTTGGTATTGTTTGTAATTTTTATAATTATTACGAATTTATGAATAATACTGACTTGAAGTGGGGTTGGGAGAACCGCAAGAAGCGATCGGTAACGATTGTTCCAGGTATATGATCACCCTTCAAAGTGACTTCGTTGCTTTGAGGACAGAATCCGGCTTATTGTCGTAATCACCTCCTATCGGGAGGTGATTTGCGTTTAGTGTATTTTATTGTAATAAACTTATAAACAGTCTGGTATAATTATAAGGGATGTTAGGGTACAGAGAGTGTTGTATGTTATTCTAGCTTTATGGTGCCTGATTCTCATTTTTTTGTAAAGATTTTTATCAGAATAATTACATGCAATTTCCATATCTCTAAATGTATTTGTTGTTAATAAAGACTGTATTTATAATTAATCTATTTATAAGCCCATCTATTACTATCAAGCGTTATGCAAAAAGAACAGGTTAACTCACAAGTATCAAACTCATTTACTGAAAAAGATGGTATAGAAAGGTTTTTGTCTCATTCAGCTCAGTTTTGTCTGGTTGCGGTTTTTGGTTTATTACCGATTTTTTTTATTCCCAGCAGTATCGCCCCTTTTGAGTATTCAAAAGTTTTGTGGGTTACCAGTGGTTTATTAATAGCTACCTTATTATACAGTCTTTCAGTTTTACGTTCCGGTAAGATGGCAATCGCCATGCCTTGGTTTCTGTATGCGCTCTGGGGTTTTGCTTTGGTAAGTTTAATATCTTCTTTATTTTCTGCAAATATTAGACATTCTTTTTTTGGAACCTCAATAGAAGTACATACGGCACTATTTATTTTTATATTAGCCACAGCATCCACCTTACCTCTGCTTATCGGGCAAAATAAAAAACTTCTAATGCAAACTTATTTGCTGTTTACTGCGTGTGCTTTTTTGTTGGCAACTTATCATGTGTTACGTCTCGTATTTGGCGCATCTTTTTTACCGATGGGGGTATTTACCGGTTTGACAGATAGTCCTTTGGGCACTTGGAATAATCTAGGATTATTTTTTGGTCTGATTATCATTCTAGCTATGGTAGCTATAGAGCAGTTACCACTTACTAGGTGGGGTCAGATAATATTTGCGATTGGAGCAACGCTTTCTTTGGTAATGCTTCTGGTGATCAATTTCTTTGCTGTTTGGATAGTTCTTGGTTTAACTAGTTTGGTACTACTGATGTATTCATTAACCAAACATCGTTTTTCGACTCAAACTATATCACTTACACCAGACTCAGGGAGAGTGTCTACGGTCTCTGTAGCATTGTCGTTCGCTGTTTTTTTTGTTTCTGTGGTGGCTATAGTGGGCGGTTCTGCTTTGGGTGGAGTAATTTCTAATTTTAGTGGAGTATCATTTGTGGAGGTACGACCGTCTTTTCCTGCAACTATGGACATAGTTCGTAATGTATATGCTGAAAACGCAGTTCTAGGTGTGGGACCAAACGGTTTTGTGTCAGCGTGGAGATTGTATAAGGACCAAAGTATTAACGATACTATATTCTGGGCTTCTGATTTTACCGGTGGTTACAGTTTTGTATTGACTGCTTTTGCTAATACGGGAGTTTTAGGTGCGTTGTTATGGATAATATTTATAGGATTGTTACTTTACGCCGGTGTCCGTATGTTATTTATGACAGTGCATGCTGACGCAACTTGGTATTTCATAGGGTGTTCATCTTTTGTTGCTTCATTGTATTTGTGGGGCATGACTTTTCTTTATATACCCAACACAACGGTATTACTATTGGCAGCATTCTTTACTTCCGTTTTTGCTTGCGCGTACTCCGTCTTAACTCCGGTAAAAAAATTAAAATTTTCAGTGGCTCAACATAAAGGCGCTACTGTTTTATTAGTAGGTGTTGTTATGTTGGTGATAATTGGCTCCGTTAGTGCGCTCTATGGTCTTTTTAAAGATTATGCGTCTGTGCTTATCTTCAATAACGCTACCACAGCTTTAGTTACCGGTGATATGTCGGTTGATGAGGTTGAGGATCAGATTAGACGTGCTTATTCAGTATCTGAAAAGGATGTCTATATGCGTCAGTTGGTAGAATATCAACTTTTAAAACTCAATAGTTTGTTAGCTGTTGAAGAACCGAGTCAGGTTGAACAAAACCGTTTCGCTGAAGCAGCAGGAGAGGGGATTAGGGCCGGCATGCTGGCTGTTAATCGGAATCCCACAGATCCGCTTAATTGGTCATATTTGGGAGCAGTATATGCCGTATTGGCTGGCACAGGACTAGAACAAGCTGTAGGTTTAGCTAATGAAATGTATACTGAGGCGGTAAGACTTAATCCAAAAAACCCGCTTTATGGTTTATTGAAAGCTCGCTTGGCTTCACAGGTTGGAGACCTTGAAACTGCCAGAAGTAGAGTTAACGACGCGATTTCGCTTAAGGGTAATTACACCGATGCACTTTTTTTCTTGACCCAGATTGACATTGCCGAAGGTAGAGTTGATGATGCTTTACGAACCACTAGATCGATAGTCACTATGGAGCCCAATAATCCGGCTCGATTGTATCAGCTTGGTATACTTGAAGCATCACAAGGTAACAATGAGGCGGCGCGTCAAGCCTTTGAGAGAGCGGTACTTCTGGATCCTAATTATGCTAACGCTAGGTATTTTTTGGCATTGAGTTTTATTGAGATCGGTAACATAGATACAGCTTTAGAACATTTGAGGGTCGTAGAGAGGTTGAATCCTAACAATGAGACCATAACTCAGTTGATACAAAACTTAGAGTCTGGTGAGGTGCCTAACATAGCGACCAGTGACGTGGTGCAAATAGAAGAAAGACCGTCAGTGGTTGATGATGGTGGTGCTATAACAACATCTGGTCCTTCTGACACTCCATTGATCAGCCCGGTTAATATTGTACCAAGTGAAGCAGAAAACCTGACTGATGTTGATAGTCAAATGGATGAGTTTCAGGTCAATGAAGGTCAGGTAATTGAAACAAACGATGATGAAGAGTTAGAGGACGATGAAATTGATGGATAGTTAGTATCAAAATTTATCTAAAAAATTTTGTCGGCACATGGTAGGTTTCAGAATATTTTGTTTCTAAACTCGTTAAGTTTCTTGTGGTTGGTTTTGTGTATAAACTTACGGTGTTGAATTTGCCGGTACGTATAAATTGATTATATACATTTATGGTTTCAAAGGTTATTAGTTTGGTTTATAAGGAAGTCAGAGGTCTCCATCAGGCAGCTTATGTGTTGGGCATATTTGCTTTTGGTTCTCAGCTTTTGGCATTGGTACGAGATAGGTTGTTGGCACATAGGTTTGGGGCAGGTATTGAGCTTGATATTTATTATACGGCTTTTCGAATACCTGATCTGATGTTTGTCTTATTTGCTTCAACTTTGTCGGTTTACGTACTGATACCTTTTGTGGCAGAGAGGGTCAGAAATGATAAAAATGGAGGTGCCAAACACCTGTTGGCACAAATGTTCACTTTGTTCTTATTTGTATATGTGGTACTGGCTACTATTGTTTGGGTTTTAACGCCTGTTATAGTTACCTATGCATTTCCGGGTTTTGTTGGTGAGATGGATACATTGGTAACTTTAATAAGGATTTTGCTTCTACAGCCATTATTGTTAGGCATGTCTAGCCTGTTTGGAGTAGTAACGCAGTTAGGACATCGGTTTATTCTTTATGCTGTCAGTCCATTGCTGTACAATATCGGAATAATTATCGGTATTATTTATTTTTACCCCTATCTGGGTTTAAGTGGTTTGGCTTGGGGTGTTGTTTTAGGAGCTACGGCACACTTTTTGGTTCAGGTGCCTTTAGTGCAGAAAAGTAAATTAAGTTTTGGTTTAACCGGAGCTATTGATTGGAAGACCATATGGGAGGTGCTGACTGTTTCTGTACCTAGAGCAATAACATTGGCTATGCATCAGGTTACTTTGTTGGTTTTGTCAGGCATAGCTAGTGTTATGACTGCGGGATCGGTAGCCGTATTTCAATTTGCCTATAATTTACAATCGGTGCCATTAGCTATTATTGGAGTCAGTTATTCAACCGCTGCTTTTCCTTTGTTAGCAGATCTGTTTGCTCAAAAAAAGATCGAAGCTTTTCGTGTTCATGTTACAACCGCTTTGAGGCATATAATATTTTGGTCATTACCGGTAGTGGCAATGTTTATAGTGTTAAGAGCGCAGGTGGTAAGAGTAATTTTGGGAAGTGGCGAATTCGGCTGGGAGGACACTAGGTTAACAGCGGCTTCATTAGCCATTCTGACCGCTTCTTTACTAGCTCAAGCTGTCAACCTGTTACTACTTCGAGTCTTTTACGCCGGTGGTTTGACAAGGTTGCCGTTTTTAGTAACTCTGTTTGGTTCGCTATCATCGGTTGTTTTCACAGGTGTCCTGTATGTCATGTACAATAGTCTACCGGAATTTTCCAGAGCAATAGATCATTCACTTCGTATTACAGATGTTCCGGGTAGTGAGGTGGTAGTAATCGCTATAGGGTACGGAATTGGGATAGTCTTACAAAGCTCATTGTTATTGTTTTTGATTATAAGGACATATTCACTAAGTACAGATTGGCTATGGCCACACGTCTCGCGTTCATTGACAGCGTCCACTGCCGGTGCTTTCGGTGCTTATTTAGCATTGAACATATTTGCTTACTTTTTTAATACAGATACCTTTCTTACTATATTTGCCCAAGGCTTAATAGCGGGTATGGTAGGTTTGATTTTAATCATTATTGCTTATTATTTATTGCATTCACCAGAGTTGGTTGAGATTTATAGGTCAATTCGTAGACGTTTGTTTAAAAGCAAGAAAAATATAGTCGTATCCAATGATGATGTACTTTAAACGTTCTTTGTTGTAAAGTGTTAATTAAATCTTAAGTTGAGATAGTTTTCAGAGTCTATTTTTTTGAATGTAAAATGAAAAAACAAATAAGAAATTTTAGTATTATTGCCCACATTGATCATGGTAAATCAACATTGGCTGACCGTATGCTTGAGGTAACCAAGACCGTGGAAAGTCGTTTAATGAAGGACCAGGTTCTAGATTCTATGGATCTAGAAAGAGAGCGGGGAATAACTATTAAACTACAACCGGTTCGTATGTGTTACCAAACTGAAGGTGTATTATACGATTTAAACTTGATCGATACTCCAGGTCATATTGATTTTTCATATGAAGTTTCTCGTGCTTTAAAGGCGGTGGAAGGGGTTTTGTTGTTGGTCGATAGTACTCAAGGTATTCAAGCACAAACTTTAACCACCTTACAAATGGCAAGGGAGACAGATTTGACTATAATACCGGTCTTGACAAAAATAGACATGGCACACTCGAGGGTAAAAGAAATAAGCGACGAGATGGTGCGTCTAATAGGTGTCAGGCATGAAGATGTTTTGCTGGTTTCGGGAAAAACCGGTGAAGGAGTCACTGAATTGCTTAATGCTGTTTGTGACCGTATCGCTTCGCCAGACATGTCCTCGCAAGATAATCAGCCACGATGCTTGATCTTTGATTTTCAATATTCCAATCATCGCGGTGTCATCATATATCTGAGAGTGTTTGAAGGTCAGATAAAAAAGGGTGACCGTTTAGAATTTGTTGTTAGTGGAAAACATTTCACAGCTCTTGAGGTCGGCTATCTTTCGCCTAGAGAAAATCCCACCGACTTTCTTTCTGTTGGTGATATAGGTTATGTCGTAACCGGACTTAAGGAGCCAGGCGTTGCTAAGGTGGGGGACACTGTAGCAACAGCCGGGGGAGAGACAAAGGCTCTGTCTGGTTATCAGGAACCTATGCCGGTTGTTTGGGCTTCGTTATTTCCTCAGAGTCAAGATGACTTCACTTTGTTGCGACAATCTTTAGAAAGATTGCAATTATCTGATTCTTCTTTGTTGTATGAAGAAGAGAATTCAGGGGTATTGGGGCGTGGTTTTAGATGTGGATTTTTGGGAATGTTACACTTAGAGATAGTGACAGAAAGGTTGAGGAGAGAGTTTGATGTAGAGTTGATAGTAACTTCACCCTCAACCGCCTATGAGATAACACACGTCAGTGGAAAGATAGAAGAGGTCTATACTGCCTCACAATTTCCTGATCATGGTTCTAATGTTTCAGTGAGAGAGCCATGGGTATTGGCGCAAATAATGTCTCCTCCGGAATATGTTGGTTCTATCATGACCTTGTTATATGAGCATGAAGCACAGGTTATAGATACTGAAGTTTTTGGTGATGGGCGTAATTTACTTTCTCTTGAAATGCCTTTGCGAGAGCTGATGAGAGGATTTTTTGATCGTTTGAAAAACATAAGTAGTGGCTACGCTTCTTTGTCTTATGAGATAGCCGAGTTTCGCATGGCTCATGTGGCACGTTTGGATATTTTGGTTGCTGAGGAGCTGGTACCGGCTTTTTCAAAGGTGGTAGGTTTAAGGCGGACAGAAACTGAGGCCAGGTCGATGGTGGAAAAATTATATAACACTTTACCAAGGCAACAGTTTGTCACTAAAATACAAGCGAGGTCCATGGGGCGTATCATTGCTTCTAAAACATTGTCAGCTCTTAAGAAGGACGTTACCGCTAATTTGTATGGTGGGGATATTACCAGAAAGATGAAACTGCGAGAAAAACAGAAAAAGGGTAAAAAGAAAATGTTGGCGAGGGGTAGGGTCAATATACCGCCGGAAGTGTTTATGAAAATGGTTAAGGAAGAATGATGTTAAAATATACAATAGGTTCATTGGTTATATATTTCATGACTTGCGCGTTTGGCGAATTTCTTTTGTTGCTTTCGTCACTCAAACCGTTCATCATACCACCAAGTACGCCTCACCCAGCTCCAGTTTCCGTGATCATTTATATTCTTTCGTGACTGACTAAAACATTTTTTGGTTTATTACGTTAGTAATAAATGTTTACCGGAACTATAGCTGG
>SKGH01000094.1 GCA_007117575.1 Candidatus Kaiserbacteria bacterium
CCGTGATCATTTATATTCTTTCGTGACTGACTAAAACATTTTTTGGTTTATTACGTTAGTAATAAATGTTTACCGGAACTATAGCTGGGTCAGCGCCTCGAACTTCATCAGAAACGCGTAAGTCATGGAACCATTAAAAGACTCAACAAGTTAGACACTCCGGATCTTCCCAGCGTCTGAATATAAATTTCCTCACTTCATCAACCCATAGCGTGAGAGAACCTATCCCTAAAACCAATACCCATTCGTAAAAAGACAAAGGTTGCAGATTTAGTAAGTTTTGCATAAAAGGATTGTGTAAAGCGAAAAAATGTAAACCTATAACCAAAACAGTCATATACAATATATAGCGATTACTGAAAGGATCTATAGTCAACACAGACTGATGCTGAGAACGACATGCCCATACTTTAAACCACTGACACACCGCCATTAAAGTAACCGCCAAAGTCATCGCCTTTGCCAGATCTTCTTGATAGTACATACCGAACACAAACAATGTGCCAATGGCCATGGTAGACGACATAAGTAACATTCTTTGCAACATCCAACCATCTATAAAAAAAGTATTTGGCTTCACAAACCTTCTTCTTAACAGATCTTTTTCTTTTGGCTCTAAAGCCAGCCCCACATCAAGAAAACCGTCTGTTACTAAATTTATCCAAATTAACTGTGCCGCCAATACCGGCACGGGCAACATAAGTAACATGGCACCGACAATTATAAGTATTTCACCCACACTGGTGGAAAACAAAAACAACAATACTTTTTTTATGTTTACATATACACCTCGCCCTTCCTCCACGGCTGACACGATACTGCCGAAATTATCATCCAGCAAGACCAGATCGGACGCCTCTTTGGCAACCTCCGTACCACGCTTACCCATTGCCACCCCAAGGTCAGCCGCCACCAAAGACAAAGCGTCATTAACACCATCTCCGGTCATTGCTACCACGTCACCACGCGCTCTATATGCTTGCACGATGCTAAGTTTATGCTCCGGAGTTATGCGCGCAAATACAGTAGCTTGCTCTAGAGCTTGCGCTAACTCTTCCTGACTCATAGCGTCAACGTCACTGTCCGTGATCACCCTATCTCCCTCTTTAAATATTCCGGCAGACGTAGCAATAGCTCTAGCGGTATTTTTATGATCTCCGGTTATCATCACTACCTTAATACCTGCAGATCTGGTACGCTCTAACGCTTCCGGCACCTCCTCGCGCAAACCATCACTCATACCCAACAACCCCACTAAAGTTAAATCGTTTACATCACCAGGTTCAAGTTTTTCAGGCAAATCAAGCGACCTTTCAGCAACCGCAATCACTCTTAAAGCATCCGCGGACATGGACTCCATTTGGGTAATAAATTCAGAACGATCCGCATCGGTAATATCTCTCTCTTCTCCGTCTTTCCACACCTTACTTACCAGCGTCAGCACTCTTTCCGGAGCGCCCGCCACCGCCAATAAACCGCCACTCGATGCAGAGTAGTATGTGGCATGGTATTTCAAACCGGAATCAAAAGGAATCTCGTCTCTAACCTTATAATCATTAGCGACCACAGACTTATCCATATCTAACTTAGTGGCAAACACCGACATAGCCCCTTCCGTTGGGTCTCCTTGTACATTCCATAGCTTAGTATCAGACTCTAGGGAAATATTGGCATGCGAACACAATTGAGACAGTAGTGCCAACCTTTTCAAATCTTCATGCTCTTCTATGTCTATGCCGGAGTCACCCAGAGTTACTTTTCCTATCGGCGCAAAACCGGAAGCTTCCACGGTGTAAGTATTAAGAGAAGTGCGAGCAAAAACCACTGCCAACTCATTTTTAGTTATCGTACCTGTTTTGTCTACAGCTATCACCTTGGCTTCACCAAGCGCTTCCACGGCCTGAAGTCTTTTTACCAACACGTTTCTTTTACCCATGCGCCACACACCGCTGGCAAGCAAGAGAGTCATGACTATGGGCAGTCCTTCCGGTACGGCAGAAATGATAACCGCTATCGCTAAAGTAAACATTGTTTCCAACTCCTGCCCCACCAATAGACCCAGAGAAAATACACCCACACCCAAGACCAGCACCACTATGATGATTATGTGCGACAATCTTTTTATATTACGTTGCAGAGGTATTTCGGTGTCTATTTCAGATATTTGCTTGGAAATGCCTCCAATAAAAGTATTTAGACCCGTACCCACCACCACCGCTTTAGCATTGCCTGCCACCACAAAAGTACCTTTAAAGACCATATTTTTCTGATCTGCCGGTGAAGCGTCTTGATTGTCAATTTTTTCTAACGATTTACCGGCAGGTTCGGCTTCTCCGGTAAGGGCGGATTCATTTACCCTCAAGTTATTGACTGTTAGCAACCTAGCGTCAGCAGGAACTTTGTCACCTTCCGCTAAAAAAATCACATCCCCCGGCACGACATCAACATCATCAACCACCACTTCACGTCCCGACTGAAATACCGTGGCTTTAGTTTTGGTTATTTTTTGCAAAGCACGCATGGTATTTTGCGCGCGACCGGCCTGCACGGTGCCGGCTATGGCGTTAAACAATAGAACAAAAAAGATAATAGCCGAGTCCACCAACTCACCCAACAGAACGATCAAAACACCGGCTACTAATAGTAAGTAGATCAGTGGACTTTGAAATTGACGTAGAAAAATAACAAATAAACTATCGCTTTTACTCTCCGGCAATTTATTAGGACCATATTGCTTTAATCGCTCAACCCTTTCTTCTTCACTAAGACCATCGTAACCGCTTTTTAAAATAGACAAAGTTTCATCAGTACTTTTTACATGCCATTTTCTTTTTTCTTCGGAAGGCGATTCCATGTTATACATTTTTTAAAAAGCTAATTACTTTATTTTAGCAGTTTCTAAAAAGAGTTTAGCATGCCACAACAAAGCAAATGGTCAGAGTTGTACACGCCCACCACTTTATTAAGAAACTGTTTGAAGTCTCACCACAAAGCTTACTTCGTCATGGTCGCTCTGCTTTCTAAGAATAAGTCATACAAACAACATATGTTGAAACTGGCTCAAGATTGTTTCGGGTCTTCGTGGCTAAGAACCTGTCTACGATCTCACCACAAAATAATCAACA
>SKGH01000100.1 GCA_007117575.1 Candidatus Kaiserbacteria bacterium
AAAAAAAATTAATACTAGACATTTTTAATAATCAAATAATGTTAAATTTCATTTAACATTATATTTCAATTTTTTATTAATAAGTAGATCCACGTATAAAAATTCCAAGTGTTTAAAATTAGCATTTGAGTATCAAGTGGATAAATACTCATAAAGCTATTAAACAAGCCCCTTCTCAAATAAACAAGGGGCTTTCCTTCAACTTTCCTTCAATTTACTTACCACGTGGTGGTCGTGGTGCGAACCAAACTTTACTTACCGAGTGGTGGTCGTGGTGGGAACCAAACACTTCTTTCGCACGTTCCACGTATGACTGCAACGTATCTCAGGTCGCGTTCTGAAGTGATATAACTTTCATTTATCACTGCACAACTTTCCAAATTTAATTCTTGTTGCAGAGAAACCCTCAACAAGGTAAATTCCATTTTTCCATACACAGTCATTTGGTATGCGCATATATCATTTACGGGCCTACTATCTTCGTAGCACATAAATTCAAATTCCAGAATAGTCGGCAAAGGCTCTATTTCATCACCATGCGCAGATACTGTGCTGATAGAAACAAAAAAAGCAAAGAACAATATTTTTACAAATTTCATCTTCCTCTCCTTTTAAATAAAGGTTAATTCAAAACCCAACATGGGCAGTAAAACTTTTATCATAAATAATGCTCAATGTAAATAGTGAGGTTAACGAGTGAGTAAAAATATTTATTTTCACAGAATATAAAAAATCAACTTTATTAAATTCACTCAATTATTTGTTTATATATATAATAATAAACATTAATTTAAATAAAAACAAAGCCGTAGACTTTAATGTATGTAAGCAAAAATCTCGTTCTAAAAAAGTTAGTTATTGTTCAAAAAGTTATATCTATGTTAAATTATTTTTGGACTAACAAAGGAGATATTCGGTGCCTAACTTAATTTACAATTAACTCTTAGTGTTTCTTTTTTTAGGTTCCTTGGTTTTAGCAATATATGTTGCTTTTTATGAAGTATATACACCACGTAAGAGTGAGCGGACACTGCCACATTTGCAGACTCGTGAGCATTTAGAAGCGGTTGGTAGAGACAGACCACACTACAACAGCGATGAGAATGCTCGACCGACACCGACAGAACGATTTCGTGACAGAAGTCCACAAAGTTCATTAAACTCAAGTTGCTCTAAGTCTAGTGAGCGACAGCTTTATGGAGAAATGATCATTGCTTACGATAACTGGATGATGTTCAGAACTGCTACACATTATTCAGTATACACCAAGCTAAGACATGATCTCGGTTTATTGGAGTTATGTTGTGCTGACTGAAGCCAAAGCTGGCACCTGTTGAGTGGGGCCAGCTTTTTTTATTTGTCATTACTGCATATATTTATTAAAAATGGAGCTTGGAATCAATATTGTATAATATGTTTATGTTGATAATTGAACTACTGCTACCTTTTGCACCTTATTTATCTCTGGCAGGTTTTGTGGTGGGATTGGGCGCAGTGACCGTTATTGATCTACACGGCTGGTTAGGTAGGCACTCCTCTTATTGGACTGAGGCGACTATAAGAACTCACAAAGTCACTAAACCACTGATATGGTTGGGTCTGTTAATGGTTTTAGTGGGCAGTTTCTTGCTTTATCACTCCCTTTACTTCCCTGTTTTGTCATTTTACTTCTTTCTAATTCTAAGCATATTGATACTAAATGGCATTTACTTATCTTTTAGAGTTAGTCCATTCTTACTTTCTCGCGAACAAACCGGTTTAGCAAAAGAACCTTTGCCAGATGATTGGCAACGAGCGATTACTGTTAGTTTCATTATCTCTTTTTTAGGTTGGTGGACACTTTTCGCATTAATTGTCTATACTGTAACAGTTCTCTATTAGTTTTTTTATTCCATTAAAAATTATCAGAGTCAGATATGTGTCTAAAAAATAAGTTTTATGTAACTGACTCTGATAGAATATAACTATTAAAAAAACCACTTAAAAAATCATGTACAGCAAAGAGCAGTTAGATTATGTAAAAGAGCAATTTAGTGAGGGTGTTTCAGAGACTGCTGTTCGTGAAGCTTTAGAAAAAATGGGTATTCAAAAAGTTTGATAGACGAACTTATCTCTGAAGCAAAACAAAGTATAGATAACAAACTAAACCACAGTGAAAGCTGTCAGCACGATAAAACTGAAAACACTTTACCACCATATATAGACTTCGTAAGCGATAGTATTGGCGCCATAACCAAACGACCGGACGTCTTAGGATACAGCCTTTTAGCCGGCTTTGTACTTGGTCTGATACCTGTATTAGGGTATGTTCTGTCAACTATTTTAGTTATACCTTTTACATATCTGGCTTTATACCCGGAGTCAAAATTTACTGATGGACTGACTTGGCTCAAAAACAATTTTTTTCCATCTATATGGGTACACGTTTTGATATTTTTAGTGATATTTGGCGGATTGATTTTGTTTATAATCCCCGGAGTGATTGCCATGATGTACATCCTTTTAGTCTATGTCTTGCTAATTGCAAACAATGAGAGAGGTCTGAACGCACTGGTTAAGAGTACAAAAATGATCTCGGGTGTATGGTGGGCGGTAACTTTACGTATACTACTCTTAGTTTTAGTTTTGGGTATCGCTTTAGGAATTGCTGAGGCAGTAGTATCAGGTCTTTTTTCTAACACACTATACCCGCTTCTGCTTAAGGCAATCACAAGTGCATTTGAAGCCGTTACTACTTTTATTTTTTGCGTAGCTACAGTTCAAATCTACAGATCTAGAGAAAAATCACTTCATGAAGCTAAGCTAACCACCACCAACGGTTTACGTAAACAATATACGGCTTTGGCTGTGTTGGGTGCAGTGTTTTTTACCGCAATGCTATTATTAGCAATATTCTTTACGGGTCTTTTTATCTCAGCCATACCTGAAAGCCTTCTATATTAGTCTTCGTTTATTAATTTTTTGATATCTTTTATTACATAACTTACGCGTTTGGCAAATTTTTTTGTTGCTTTCGTCACTCAAACCTTTCATCGTACCACCAAGTACGCCTCACCCAGCTATAGTTTCGGTAACCATTTATTACTAAGAAACTGTTTGAAG
>SKGH01000042.1 GCA_007117575.1 Candidatus Kaiserbacteria bacterium
AATTAGACTCTTCTTCAGCAATCTCGCAGTCATGGCCGGTGATAGTGACTATAACAGGTGGTGTAAGGTCAACACATGTGTTTGAATCGGTATCCCAGTTAAGACCGAGAGCGCATGTGGCGTTTACGTCAATACTAAGCAAGACATCCGTATCGCTTCTGAGTTTAACGGTAGTGGTGCCATAATTTAGCTGAAAGGGTTCGTTTGTACCAGAGTTTTCACTTGATAAGGTGATGTTATTACTGGAATCAAACAAGTTAGCACTATCTGCCCCTACAGCATCCCAAGTAAATTGTCCGTTACAAGTATTACGATCAGCTTCTATCTCACAACCTGTACCTGATAGCGAGGGTGTATCAGTATCGTCATCTTCAGGTTCACAAGCAGTACTTAATACATATATAGCTGCTCCGTTTGTATCTCTGTCGTAAGATACAAACACCAGATCTCTAAAATCGTTTGGGTTAATAGGCATGACTCTCCACGCATATAGACCTGTAAATAGTGGAGGTACTCCGACTCCGTAGAGAAGTGTTGGAAATTCCGGGCTTGATATGTCATAGACATACACGCCGTTTCTACCTGCTCCAAGATACATCAGGTCACCGTCTATGTGTAATATTCTGGATTGCCAATTAAGCGCACTGCCGACCTTTAAAGTTCTTAACCTTACGGGGTTAGTTGGGTTTGATACATCTATCACACTTATTTCTCCGATTAAGTGGTCGGCAACATACAAGATATGCCCTTTTTTAACAGAAGAGTATGCCCATGAAGCAAGCAAAGGTTCAATGTTACTGTTGTAGTATCCGCTAGTTAGCGACCCTACCATAAATGGATTATAAGGGTCTGATATGTCGACGATTCTTATACCGTTATGTCTACCGGAAATGTATGCATAGTTATCAGACACAAAGATGTCTTGGGATGTACCTATACCAAGATCAAGGTTTGCAATTAATTCCGGATTTGCTTTGTCAGATACGTCAACTACATGCATACCCCTACCTGCCGCTAAGAAAGCGTAATCACCGACGACTTCAACCTCCCAAGTTTCAGTTGAACCGGAATTTCTATTGTATAAAGGAATTCTGCCCACGAAGGTCGGGTTAGCTAGATCACTGATGTCTACAATCACCAAGCCACCAAGGTAGGTAGCTAAATAGGCATAGTTACCAACGATATCTAAACCTAAAACATCGTTGCCGTGAGACCGGTTTCTAACTTCCGGTGGGTTTGTGGTAGAAAAAAAAGAAACTTGTTGGATATTTGTTAGGTCAGATATATCGTAAATAAAGAGTCCTTTAGCGTCTGCAGAGCTTGGCCCAGCCCCACCGGCAAAGATATAATTACCAATCTTTTGCATGGCTTGCAGACCCGAGTTACCCATACCGGTTAAAGCGTTAGCACTGTCGAGTACCACGGTTTCAGGAAACTCACAAGACATAGGTTCACCTCCCGGCACACTGTCTGCTATCACTATAATAGTGAAAAAATCACTGGTAACCGTATTGCCGGCAGTATCTCTGGCAACCGCGTAGTACTCGTATACACCTGAAGCCAGTGGGGAGGTTGTTGTTTCGCAAGTAGCTACATTTCTGGCTATGTATGAGCAAGATTCCATCAGAACCCCATCAAGGTATATGTCTATAGAGTCAACCCCAGTCAGTTCGTCTGATGCGGTAGCGCTTATTTGTGCTCCAGTACCTACGCTAGGTGATGGAGGGGAGTGACTTATCACCAAGTCTGGAGGGGTGGTGTCAAGTATAAAAGGGTTCCATAATTGGAAGAATCCGCTTTTAGGCACATCTAGAGCTCTAACGTCGTAACCTATGTCTATATTTCTGTTGAGATGTAAATACATTGACCATCCATACCAGCCGTCACTCAAGCTTTCTGCTGGCAGAGTTCTAGTACCCACCCCTCCGCTTTGACTTCTTTCTCTATTAACAACAAAATTAGTATAGTCACCAATATTTGGGTCAAATTCGGCAACAAATAAGTGTACATAACGCAGACCAGAGGCTCCATGTATATTCGGGATTCTATTTAGCGCATAGGTATATTGAGGACTTGAACTGGCTATAGTGGTGTATGTGGGTGATGGATAAATTTGTTCATAATCGTAACCCAGACTTCTCGGTGTGAGCCAGACTATACCCGTCACTTCTTTTTGAGTGGGTAGACCACTATAATTTGTTATGAATGAAGAAAAAAAATTGTAATATTCAGCACCCCCGTTGATATCAAAAGCTATTGAATCAGTTTCCGGTGTCCAGCATACCGGCCCTACACGTGGTCCGGGACCCTCGTCCATATCGACCAACTGCCTAGGTGATACACTGTTATCAAAACTTGCCACTATGGCAGACGATACATTTACAGGTTCATCTGTTTCAGTATTTCTTAATTCCAAAGTTAGTGCCAGCTGCCCCTCTGCACATGCAGTCGTGTCACCGCTAATTTCGTGTAGAGGCGTTGTCCAACCGGCTCTGCCGTAAGGTGGTGCCGCTTCAACAACTAGAAATGTTTGTAAAATAAAAAAGAGAGAGAAGAAGGTGGTTGCCAGTTTAGATATTTTAATAAGTGATTCATTCATAGTAATTATTTATTTATAAAGCGTCAGGTGTTAATAATCTCAATCTCTCAACTCTCTCGTCAATGGACATTTCTTCGTCGATATTATTTTCAATATGTTGCATTATGACCTTCTCATCGACTATAAAGTCATAAATATCTGTACTGTCTTGAGGATAGACCTCTATGCTAATAGTGGACATGTTTTCTAAATTTGAAAACACATTTTCGGTTGAGGTAGAGTCTGATATGCCAACCGAATAAACTCCGTCGTCAGGTATTGCTATTCTTATGTACTCACCATCTGGATCTATGTTTATTATTGTTCCAGACAAAACCCTTGTTTGTTTTATATCGATCTCATTATCTTGCACATCATTTACTGCAATGCTGTCCGGTTTCTCGGTTTGAGTATCAGTCAAAGATTTTTCATTGTTATTGATCGCTAGAATAAACAAGACAGAAATTGCCAACAGAGAAGATATTATGAAGATTATCAAGTACTTCATTGAGATGTCTGCTTTTTTCTTTTCCGTGGTCTCGCTTTGTTGACTCTCATTATTGGCGTTCATAAACTTGTTTGTATTTACATTCTAATAACAACTTGGAAAAGTAAACTTTATAACTTTAGTTTTTTAATTAATTAAAATTATACCTACTTATTAATGTATTATCTTTTACCTTAAGACATAAGTCAAAGCGAATACAGCACATTGTTGTTAATAATTATTTGTGGTTGGGGTTTATATGGGTGACGAGCTAGTGTTTAGAAAGGGACCCGAAGTAGATGATTGAGAATTTACATACTGTACTCAAGCAGTAAAGTGTTGAGTGTAGATCTTAGTGGTATAATGTGACCATCTATGAAAAATTATATAGTTAAATCAATAAGTGCCACAGTCTTTACAATAACACTGGTTGTGAATTATTTGTCTAACAGTCTGCCTTTAAATGAGCGTACTCCCGGCGAAATATCAGACATGTACGCCAATCTTTTTGCACCTGCCGGTTTAACTTTTTCGATATGGGGACTGATCTATTTTTTACTTATCGGGTATGTCATACACAACTTTTTATGCAAAGAACATAATACTGAAAAAATATTTAATTCCATTAACCCATTATTTATTGGTACATCAATTGCTAATACAGCATGGATATTTGCGTGGCATTATGACTTTATAGGCCTGTCTTTAGTTGTAATGATAATGCTTTTGATACTACTTATCAGAATAGCCAAGGTTATAAACAGTAAAAATTTTTACAGCTTAGATAAATTATTTATATGGTTACCGTTTAGCATATATTTCGGTTGGATAACTGTTGCGACTATCGCCAACGTGACTGTCTTTTTAGTTAGTATAGGTTGGGACGGGTTTGGTATTGCTGAAGATATATGGACAGTTTTGGTTCTACTTATATCTTCAGTTATTGGTGGTTACGTAAGTGTAAGAGACAAAAACTACGCTTACGCGCTAGTTTTTTCTTGGGCTTATCTGGGTATATTTATAAAGCATGCCTCTGATGACGGGTTTGACTTACAATATTTAAACATCCTAACCACATCACTGATACTCATTTTAGTGTTCTTATATATAGCAACATACACTTTCAGACTTAAAGAATACAAAAAAACAAGTGGGTAGTGTAGTTCTCACGGGTGTTGGAAAGTAAATCCCTCCACACTGTTGTAGTTTCAGATATGTCAATTATCTGCTTAGGTTGACTCTGTGTTCATAGACCCGAATAGGTATTTGCAGGTAAGTTTGTTTGTGGTGTAATTTCGAGGCAAATCGATTATATAAATCAGCGACAAAACTTTAAAATCATGTCGATTATAACAAAAGTTGACAATATCCTCTTTCGTGTTAATGAATAGCATGTATAAAAGAAAATAAATCATGTAAGTTGTGAAATTTCACGTAATTTATCATAATCTGTGTTTGAATATTAAAAATACATATCTTTCATATTCTCATTAAAAAATTTAAAACTGAAATCAATCAAATGTGAACAGGTTCAGTATCTTCATATATGTATACTTACATATGAGTGAATCATATAGGAAGAGGGTCTTTGCATAACAGATATCTATCATTCGTTTGATCGGAAGCTCCAGCCGTCTTTAGTGCCGATTAAATTTATAATACTACCGCAGGTAACAAAACAGGTTTGACTCACAGTATTGAAATTGAAGACAAACAATTTCAGAAAACATAGCTTGGTAACATGGTCAGCAAATGTCATAGTTTCGGATAAAAGAATTTTAGTGTGTAATGTCTTTTGCTGTTTCTGACAGAAATTTACATCAGGACTTACGCGTTTGGCGAATTTCTTTGTTGATTTCGTCACTCAAACCTTCCATCGTACCACCAAGTACGCATAAGGTTTTTGCTCCTCAGCGCCTCGAAATTTATTAGAAATGCGTAAGTCATGTTAAAGTATATATCTACAAAATAGATATATACACTCGATGCAACAGTTTGAATATGAAAAATTAAATATTTAGTAAACGCGTATATATTTTTAAAAATATATATATGTCGTATATATTTAATTTCACTGAAATATTAAATTTTATTAATTTGTAAAATTAATAAAATAATTTATAAATTTATCGTGTAAAATATAGAAATGTCGTGATTGATATATAAATTACAATTTTAAAGATGTAAAGGTGAATAAAATCGCATAATTTTTTCCAAACTGTTCACATATTAGCCTTTTTGCGCTTTCTGATTTAATAATTCATAACTTACTTTTATTCCATTTACTCTCTTAAAAAACACGGCTTGATGGTATTTTGCCAAGTATTTCCATAGATTTTTTTCTTAAAATTAATGAATGTCTTTGTTTTATTTTATCAACAGTTTTAAAGATTTTTTGAATATTTAAGCTTCATAAATGATAAAATTATATGGTTGATAAGATGAGTTTTTGAAGGCTCTTTTTTGTTGTTTATGAGACACCTTGAAAATCATGTTTCGAAAATAATGTTGACCTTTTTTGCAATTTCATTTGTAACGCTTTTTTTATATATTTACCCTTATTTATTTTTAATTGTTTTTGCTCTACCCGCATTTTATGTGTTTACCAAATATACAAAAAATAAAAATAACTATTACCTTAGAAAAACCAAGTTCAAGTCTAAAAAAATTAAACAGCTATCATCAAAGATCTTGGCATCAATTATTCTGTTGACTTTTATTGGTAGTGACGTGCTTTTTTTGTTTAGTCAACTCTCATACGCGGGTCCATCAGATACCGGAACAGATTCGTCTGAGTTGATTCGTTTGTTACCGGTTAAAGTAACAAATAGTGATACTTGGCATAGTGCATCGAACGTCTTCTCAATTGATCTTGCTCCCGATGCCTTATTTCGTGACTTTTCATTTGAAAATTCTGCTTTCAGTATAGCTACACACGCCTCAGGCTCTGAAGTTGACAACTTAGTTAAAATACCCAATGAACTCAATGACGAACCAGAGTTTAAATCGGCTGAGCAAAAAAATGAGTATGATAACGAAAAAAATGACACTAAAGATGAATTCAAAACTTTAGATAAAAATGAGTCCGGTCTCGATATTTTTGAAGATGACGTTATAAATAATTCAGCACAAGACAAGGAAACCGGCTATGGTGCTGAGTTAATAGAAGATTCCGGCTTTGATGATTTAAAAGACGATAATTACAAACTGAGTGCAAAATCTACTACTGACATTGAGGTGGTAAAAGATGAAAAGAAAGAGGAAAAGATGTACGATAAGATGGATGATAAGGAGACAGGTGCGATGCTTACCGAAACAATTATCAGCTCCTCAAGCTCAGAGACTCTCGATGCTTTAGAACATATCAGCACAACAACGGCTGAAGATAATGTTGAAACCATTGATGATGTTTATGTTAATAATGATGAAGGCACAAATGATAAAAAAGATAGTATTAAAGTTGAAGAAATGGTAATAGATGAGGTGGAAGTAGAAAAAGATACCTCAAATAAAATTAAAGATGTCTATTCTGATAATGAACCGGTTAAGGAAAAAGAATCGCCAGAGTCTGATGATAAAGAGGAAACAGTATCGCTAAGATCTCTCCCACCTTTATCTAACTTACTGTCAACCGCTGTGTTTAAGCGTCTTATTTCAGTATTCAGTATTGATACTGTTTATGCGCAGTCCTCTTCGGGAACAAGTGCATTGTTTACAGAGCAAGAAGGTGATTTTTTTAGCGATGATTCGAATGATGATAAATATTCTATCGTTACCGAGTCAAACGCTATTGATACAAAAGAATTAATTGATTATGAAATAGCTGATGTTTATATAGATACAATAACACCAATATTTACATCCGGATATAAGTCAAAAAATGATAAGTATACTGTGGCCACAACTTCTGAAGACCATGATTTTGAAAATATTAATTTACATCAAGAAGATAAACTTTTTGACAGTCTGGAAACTGTTGCCGAGGAATCTAAATTGTCTACTGACGAAACTGAGTCTAAGGTTTTTTCTGCTGATGATTATGAATATTCTTCGACTATCACTATCTCTGAATTTGATTTTTCAGACCATAGATTATTCGGTAATTTGCTCACTGATAACACTTTACGTTTTTCTTTAGGGGCTATGCCAGCAACTGAATTTTCACCTTACGGACTGATAAGGATAGAGTATTTTTTAGACACGGACTGGGTTGTTCTTGATGAAGTTTTGATCGATAGTGAGGTCTCTAATGGTGTTAATGGCAACTATTTCTCATTACCTTTACCGACTCTTGACCTTGATGCTGGTGGCAAGGATTTGAAAGTCAGGTTTTCACATTTTTATTTTCAATCGAAAGATATTGATAACGAACAAACTGTTTATCTAGATAGTGCTTGGGTAGATGTGGGTGAGTTGATGCCAGATCCTGATGTAGAGTTTATTTTGGTTCCAAAAAAAGAGCATTGGCGTGCCGATGAAGATCCTGAATTTACTATCATGAGAGTTGGAGAAAGCTCGTCAGGATTTTTTGCTCGTGTGGCATCTGTTTTTGAGAAAACCCCTGAGATACACGATATAAATCTTAAGAAGCCACAAGGTAAAAAGCGTAAACTGAAAGATGGTAAAAATGTTACGATTACACACAATTCACCACTTAATATAAAGATCGATAGTAAAGCCGGACTAACACCCGGTCGTCATACTGTAGAGTTTAATTTTGAGAAAAATGGAGTTATACATACTGTTGAACAGGACTTTACATGGGGTGTATTGGCTATAAATACCGATAAGAGTATCTACTTGGCCGAGCGCGAGGCGAAGCCGGAGTTGGGTGTGCTTGGTCATGGTCGTGATGAGTTTGCCTACATCCAAATAGGTGTTCTTGACGATGTGGGTAATACTATTTGTAATGCAGATCTTGAGCTTAAGATCACTCACCAAGGGACTAACCGTACAGACTTCCTGTCGACTGCTGACGGCACTATCTCATATAGTGATGTCTGTGCCGGCAACACCTTTGTCGATGTTCCGGACTATTTTGCTTACTACAACCTTCCTTATGAGACAGGATTGTACGAAGTGGAGTTAACAGCTTATACTCGAAATGGCTTAAGAAGTATTGTTGATAGTTTTGAGGTGCGTGAGGAGGTACCTTTTGATATAGCCAGAACTGGTCCGACTCGAATTTATCCACCAGCTGACTACGGTGTAGTAGTATCGATTGAAACATATGAGACTCATTCCGGTTTCGTAGAAGAGCGAGTTCCAAGTTCGTTTACTATTAAAGAGGCAGAAATGCTTAGTTTTGAAGATGGTACCATAAAAGGTAGTGTAAAACCCAGGATAGAAACAGATGGAGAGATTAAAAGACTCATTTGGGAAACTGATTGGCATGCGGGTGAATATTACGAAATACGGTATAGCTTTAATGCACCTAACGTTAGTCCGGAATTTTACCATCTTGGCCCATTCAAGGTCGGTGATTTTCATGAGTTACGTAGGTGGCAGATAGCATCAGACGCTTTGTGGTATGACTTTGATTGGTTATATAGGAATAAAATAACGGTTAATGGAGATCAGGTCGTTGAAGATGTTGAAAATTTCCCAGTCTATATTGACCTTTCTGATCTCGGTTCTATTTTCTTTACTAATATAAATTCTGATGGTGGTGATATTCGCGTGACAGCCTCAGATGGTGTCACCGAGTTGGCTCGCGAAGTAGTATTTGCTAGCACTACAACTGAAACCGGTGAATTGCATTTCAAAGCCCCGTCATTATTGTCAGGTACCAGTACTGATTTTTATATATATTACGGCAACACGTCTGCAACTGATTATGCACCTGACGATACTTTTGGAGCTGAAAATGTATGGACAAATGGTTTCGTTGGTGTGTGGCATATGAGACAGGATTCGCCTACTGTCACATTTGATTCTACCAACAATGATAACGATGGGGATTTTGAAGGCAATCTGCCAACCACAGAGGAGGGTGTCTTTGGTGACTCGCAACAATTCTCAGGTGCTGACGCGGTGCGGGCCGGAACTGACGGTATAACAACTGAGTTTGGTACTGTTAGTTTTTGGTTTTATCAGGACGAAAGGCCGGGTAATTCACAACGGCATTTTATAGGGCATACTAGTCCGGATAATAGCTGGAATAATGGAATCTTTATTGGAGATGATGTGCAAAGGAATCGAGATTTCTTCATAGGTTTAGGAGACACACGTGTTTTAGATACCAACTTAGCTGAACCGCAAGAACAGCTTTGGCATTATGTAGTTTTGGTCTATGAAGAGACTACTGACGGTGATGGAGATTACTGGGTTTATTTTGATGGTGTTGAGGTGGGTTCAGGTACCTATGCCGGGTTTACTACTATAAACTCCAGTGGTTTTGATATCGGTAACATTGGTCGTGTAAATAGACGTAGCAATGAAAGTAGTTCAGATCCAGCTCGTGTTGATGAGGTGAGGTGGGGTTCAGTCGTTCGAAGTGCTGGTTGGATAGAAACTGAGTACAACAATCAATCATCGTCGACTGCTTTTTATGTTGTTGGTGAAGCCGAAGTAAATATTCCCGATATACCCGTCTTCTATCAAGAGGATGGTATTTCGCAGATTGCTTTTAATAACATACGTACTAGTGATAACAACCCGACTTTTCGCATTTCAGCCACGTCAGTGAGTAATATCGATAGATTTGAACTTCAATTAAGTGAGGATTCATCATTTTCAAGCACAAACCACACTCAGCTATTTATTGGAAGCTATAACAGTGATACTCCAACCAACTTGACTATTAGCAGTTTCTCACCATCTAATAATACTACTTATTACGTACGTGCTCGCGCTTCGTCTGATGGAGGAATAAATTACAGCGACTGGTCATCAGAAGTTTGGAGCTATACCTATAGTGAAACAACAACATCGCCGGAGTGGTTTCAAAATACCGGTGTACAGTTTTCTTCCGGAGTCTTTGATAATGTACTTATTTCAGGTGATACTGTTGCAGTAGATGATCTATCTCTGGCTACCGGAACTATCACATCGCTACCTGTAAGTTTTAGTTATGTTCCTAATATGATTTCTTGGGATAGGGTAGTATGGAGTGCAGATGAATCTGACGGTGAGGCTAGAGTTCAGCTTTATTTTTCTAGCTCGGGTACTTGTGATTCAGTAGTGCCTGACAGTGTCCTGCCTGGAAATGAAGATGGTTTCCTGACCTTTTCTTCACCATTGGATATTTCGGGACTAAATACGGCTACATACGAACAAATTTGTCTTAGAGCAAATTTGACCGAGTCAGACGGTTCACCGTTGCTCGAGAACTGGAGTATCTCTTGGTCAGAAGCACCAACCGAACCAATATTTTACTCTATTGGTGGCTTGTCACAGTTGGCTTTCAATAACATTAGAACTGATAATGATTCACCAATTTTTCGTGTATCCGCCACTGCGACTGAGATGATCAATCGTTTTCAAATCGAGATCAATGACGATCCTACTTTTGCTGACACATCTGAACATGTTCAAAATTTCAACGGTAGTTTTTTGAGTAATGAACCGCAAAACTTTACCATAAGCGGTTTCGCTCCAGATAATAACACTACTTATTATGTGCGCGCTCGAGCCTCAATCGATGGTGGTGGTAGCTATGGTCCGTGGTCAACCATGACTTGGAGTTATACTTACGACACAAACTATTCGGAACCAAATTGGTACCAGAGAGATGATGTGCAGTTTCAAACCGGAGATATTGTTTTAGTAGAGTCACCGTCAGGTATAGAGTCTATCACTTCAAGTCCGATTGATCTAAATTTTGTTTTTAGTGCCGGCTTCTGGGGTGATCTTAGTTGGAGTGGAAACGAGAGTGGTGGTACTACAACTATACAGTTGTATTATTCTGACGTAGCTACATGTGATACTTTGATTCCTGATATTGATTTACTTGGAAATCAGTCAGGTTTCTCAAATAGCGATTCGCCTTTGAATATATCAGAGCTTGACACCATGACTTATGGTGAGATATGTATCCAAGCCGTATCTGATCCTGTAGCTAGCAGTACCTCATCTATTTTAAATGAATGGAGCGTTACTTGGTCATCTGCCCCTAACATAGATATCTCCGGCACCGTCTACACCGACGACCGTACCACATCTTCCACAGAAGGTTCTGTGGTACATCTAGCTATAGACGGTGCTATTGTAGCCACAACTACTGCTGATATTACCACTG
>SKGH01000064.1 GCA_007117575.1 Candidatus Kaiserbacteria bacterium
AATATTCTGAAGACGTTGTTCTTTATACAACTTTCTCAGGTTACGAAGCTCTAGCATCCTAGAGTTGATTTCTTGTTTAGTTAGTGACATACCATACTCTGTGTGGTGGGAGATAGTTTGTGTTTGTATGGATAGTATTGTGACAGGGTGGTTGACGAAGTGCAAGGGAGATGTTCACAGGTGTGAGGGGTTACTTTATTTTTCATTGAATTTATCCTAATTCATGTTATAATAAAATTGCAGACAACACACGCTAGAGGTATACTAAAATGATGTTGGTATTGTGTAAACAGGATACGTGTCAATTGCTTGCAATGTTATTAGTTTATCAGCTAATCACAAGTTAATAATTATGATGAAAAATTTACTAATATTGGGTGGTATTATTTTGTTCATTGCAATAGTATTCTTTGCCTTTCAGGATTCAGATGAACCACAACTTATTACTCAGGAAGTGGCTCAGGAAGTGGCTGATAACTGGATCGAGACCAACTCCCCCACCTTTACCTTTGATGGAATGAATCTTACGTTGCAAAATACACGCACAATCGAACCAGACATGACTTACCAATTTGTCTATAATTTTGAATCACGGGCAGGAGGATACGGTGATCGTAGCGACGAAATGGTCCCTCAGGTCATTACACCACATGAGATAGAAGTGGTCGTAACTTCGGGTGTAGTTACAAGCGCCATTACTGATGGTGTTTTTGACGAAATGGCAGGACAGATGTTAGAAGAACCAGTCGAACGTAATACTGTTACTTTTAACGTATATTTTGTTGCTGTAGTAGATGGACAAGAAGAGATAGTGTCTCGGCAACGAGAAATCGTTGCAACAGAAGCGATTGGAAGAGCGTCTCTAGAAGCACTTTTAAGTGGCCCAACAGAAGAAGAAATCACTGAAGGTCTGAGTACAGCTATTAACGACGGAGTCATTGTGCAAAACTTAATAATAGAGAACGGTTTAGCTTCTGTTGATTTTAACTCTCGTCTTGACGAAGGAGTCGCTGGTTCAGCAACCGTGATGGCAATTCGTGAACAAATTGAGCGAACACTTATGCAATTTCCTACGGTAGATGATGTTGTTATCTCCGTAAATGGCGAGATAGAAGATATCTTGCAACCATAAGTCTATAAATTTTTTTCTGAAAACACACCAGTTTGCTGGTGTGTTTTTATATACATCTTTAATAAATTATGTGTTAACAAAACTAAAAATACTATCATTAAAGTTAGGAAATCTTCCAAAATTAAAAAATATTTCTAAATTTTAAAAAAAAGTGTAGTGTTGATATTTCTTTTATCAGAACTACTCCAAGACATACTGCTGAGCAGTTGGTTGTTCAACTTACAAAGTGTCGATAATGAATTTGTGATTAATTAAAGTTTTTATAAAGTTGATAGTGTAAAATATATGTACACTAATTTGTTTCGTATAATATGAAAGGTCTGATTTTCTTAATTGTGGCTTATTTGTTAATAGCAGCGCATGCTATATGGGAAAAACTGGAAGGTCATTATATTGAAATGGGAGCGATTAACCAAATTATTGTTTTTTTATACTTATAATTTTAACATTTTCGTTATGTTTACGTATTAGTCATGTCATCACACAGAGACCAGGCTTTAAAGAATTGTCATTACAAAAAAAGAAGCACAGAGGTTTCTTACTTTTAATATTTTTAGTACCGTTTACTATATTTAATATTTTTGGTGGAATATTTTACTTAACTGATATGCTCAAGCCACTATATAACTCTTACAACGAAAACCTTGGACAAGCTAGGTTTGAAAAACTCAAACTTTTTTATCAAGAACCTACACAGGTTCCCTCATATGTATTACTTGATGAAAAGAAAATCTTTGTTAGACGATTAGGAAGAATGGCTGTGATCTCTACTGAATATAGTTGCATGCAACCAGATGGAAGTATTAGCGGAAACGTATCTACATCATTCCAAAACCCCGGAGTCAATATAAACAGATTCAGTGGTGTTACTGTTATTGAAAATATTAACGGTGAACAAGAAATTTTTGGTATTGGAAATTCTTTATTCGTACTTAATTCTGGCATATCGATACGAATAAGTGCCGATAACTGTAATGACATTACAAATGAAGAACTTATTGAGATAGCTAAATCATTGGCTATTCCGAATGAATTCCCCTACAAATCTGTTAGCTCTGTTTCTAATTTGAAAATAAGATAGCAAGATAAACTTGAATTATCTTATAGAAGAAAAAATCATTTAACAAAATTTACATTTTCTTTTAACGACGTGTCGAGAAGTTTAGTACAAAATAATGAGAGTGCATTAATTGCGTTATCTTTAGCACTACTTCCAGTAGTTGTTTAGTTGACGCAATCAAGTATTAAAACGATTTTATGTCGTAAAACCATTTTTTCAAAAATGTTATTTATTGCCCTATCTTCTATAGTTTTTGATGTCAACCAACTTATCAGACTCACTTCAAAATGCTTTGAGTTTTTCGTTATGGTTTGATGTTTCAGGATAAAGTTCATGGTATTCATTTAAAAAATGTTTTGAATCTAAACCATCAATACTCTAATTCTTAAACATTGACTTTTTACCGACAGGATATATTTTAGAACATAGTATAGTCTCAGTCCTTAAACAGCTACCATAGAGGTTTTGTCGTGGATAATGTTGAATATGTTAATGATCTTTTTGTAAGTCTTGACGATCCTATGAATGACAACCTTAATCTTGTTGAGCGCATACTTTTCTACATGATTGAGTTAGAGGTCGGCTTTACAGATGTTGCTTTCACTAAGTCAGAACTTAAGGAAAAACAGCGTAAAATCGCTGTCAGATGTATTGAAAATGAATTCGAAGCTTTAAGTAATGCGGAGTATAGGAAGTTTTTAGGTGATAAATCACCCCTTTTTTAGCAACTGACAAATCAATTTGTATCGCCTATCTTTTCTAAGTCCATGGTGAGCCGAGACCTTCTTTTTCACTGAAGCAA
>SKGH01000020.1 GCA_007117575.1 Candidatus Kaiserbacteria bacterium
CATTTATTACTAACGTAATAAACCAAAATCGTTTTAGTCAGTCACGAAAGAATATAAATGATCACGGAAACTGGGGCTGGGTCAGCGCCTCGAACTTCATCAGAAACGCGTAAGTCATGAATCGGTAAATTTTTTATTTCAAAACACACAATTTTTGTAAGATCAAAAGTTTTCATTTAAAACATTTTTTATTATTATAATTATTCAAAAAAACAAATACTTTATGAAATTTGTTTTTACTTCAGGTATGGATTATAATAATCACCAATAAAGACAAGCTCTCATTCGGCACCAAGTTCCAATATCTATGCGTCAAGAAAAATTAACAGTATTACCAGCAAACGAACAAGAAGAGATTGGCACTTCTGAACTGCCTGAACGAAAAAAAAGTAATTTTTTTAACCCGATAAGAGAAATAATACAATTCATTTTAATAGCCGCTTTAGTGGTGGTCCCTATTCGCTGGTTTGTTGCTCAACCATTCATAGTGTCTGGAGCATCCATGGAGGAAACATTTCAATCGGGAGAATATCTCATAGTAGACCAACTAACATACAGATTCAATGATCCAAAAAGAGGAGACATCGTTGTCTTTCGTTACCCACGAGACCCATCAAAGTTTTTTATAAAAAGAGTAATAGGATTACCGGGAGACAGAGTTGAAATAAGCGGTACGACAATCACCATCTATAATGATGAGTACCGCTCGGGTATGGTACTTGATGAGCATTACGTTAAATCTATGGACCCGGTACTCTCTCCCATAAGTGAGTCTTTATCTGATAGAGAATATTACGTTTTAGGAGACAACAGAGACCAAAGTTCAGATTCTCGCAACTGGGGCATGTTGCAAGAAGAAAATATAATGGGACGAGCTTTACTACGTCTCTTCCCTATACAAAGAATTGACCTATTCCCCGGCAAGATAGATCTTGATAAAAATGAAGCCAAAGAAGCGTTGATTTATAAGCCAATTTAACAGATTATAAAAAGTACCAGTATGATACAAGTGACTCATTTTTTACGCCACGGAGCTAATGTAGCGGAACATTTCGGGTTTCGTCACGTCGATACTTTCAAAAGTCACCCTGATTGTGAAAATTGCGAAAACAAGCTGAAACATTCGATTAGTAATCAACAACGCAAAATTGACTCAATTTACGGAATACTAACCGGTGGTCTGCACACTTTTTGTGAGGAAAAATTTCATGAAATAAAAGAACCGATACTTTTTTATTCAATAGAACAAGTTCCTCGCAGTGGTGAAGTGGCACTAACCTTTCATGTTTTCAATGTAGATACCAGCATAGCGGAAGCGTTACTAATACAAACAATGAAGGCTTTTGTTAATGAACTGGGTTACGAAGAGTATAAAGTAAAGATAAATTCTCTTGGTGATAGAGATTCCTCAAACCGTTTCGCTCGAGAACTAAGTACATACTTGCGAAAAAGAATTGACGACATGCCACCTTCTGCCAGAGAGCTTATGAAAAACAACGCCATATACGCCTTAACCCACTTGATTGAAAAAGATCATGAGATAGCACAACGTGCACCAAACCCACTTGAGTACCTATCTGACTCCAGCCGAAAACATTTTCGTGAAATAATAGAATTTCTCGACATGGCGGAAACTCCTTACGAAATAGACTCTCAATTGATAGGACACCATGAATGTTATTCAGATGCTCTATTTTCTATAGACCTATACAACGAATCAGACATAGACGCCAAAGATCCTGAAGTAATAATACGTGGTGGAAGATTTGACGAATTTGCAGAAAGGAATACGCAATGTGCAATACCGGCGGTTGGTTCAGTGGTTATCTTAAAAAATAGGCAAGCTCCAAAACGTATACCGCGTTCGAAAGTCGCCACACCCAGTGCGTACGTAGTCCAACTTGGTGCAGGCCCTAAAATGAGGTCTCTTTTGCTTATAGACACCTTACGCAAGGCCAGAATACCCGTTTTTCAAAACCTTGCCAGTAATTCACTTTCTGAACAACTACGCGATGCAGAAAAAAAAGAAGCGAGGTACGCTGTGATAATTGGTCACAAAGAATATGTTGAAGAGACCGCAATCTTAAGAGATATAAAACTACAAAACCAAGAAAATGTAACCCTGCCACAGGTAGTAAAAAAACTAAAGCGCCTGTCTACAGTTTAGAAAAGCCCACCTCGCTTTCCTTACGAACAGAGCCAGCGGAGCATTAAATCTCGCGGAATCGGGGCGTTTTTGCTAGCTAAGGGTTCGACTCCGCCGAAACTTTATTCTTTACCCACTCATCCCACCCAGCCCTAGTTTCCATTTTAATTTACACTCTATCGTAGAGTACTTAAACCGGTTTGACCCACAGTATTGATAATAAATAATTTCAAAAACTAGGGCTGAGTGGGGGTTCTGGGCAAGCTAGGAAAAATTTGATCGCCACAAACTTAGACTTAGTTAGTCACAACTAGCAAATCAGATAATTAAGCTGACGACCTTTCTTTATAGTCTTTGCAAAAATTTCACCAATATCAAGTACATAGTATACAATGAATCCACATCTATCCATTCACCATCATGATGCAGTTCACCACCTTTTGGTCGATATAAAGTTGCGGGGATATTATGCTCCGTAAAAAAAACCGCATCACTCGCACCGTTTTCACGCACGAATGACACTTTCTTTTTTCCATACTCTTGTACCACTTCTGCAAACTCCTGAACATACACGTTCTTTTCGTCAGAATAAAATATATTGTTTTTACTAATTACTTCCACCGAAGTCTTAGAACCATCGTATTTATTCAACAAAGCTATAATTTTTTTAGGATGACTATCATCAACATACCTGATGTCAAAATAAACCGTAGCACTCCCGGGGACTTGATTCAAACTATTATCTGTTTCTACACGTGAAAGTACTACACTTGTTTTCCATTGTTCTCTTTTTGTAGGTGCAGGGAAATATTTTTCAACTAGATTCTTTAGTTTAAACGCCTTAACTATAGCGTTGTCTCCATCCCAAGGATAGGCAGAGTGAGCACTTTTTCCCTGCAACCTAACTTTAAGTTGCATAAAACCTTTCTGTTTAAGCACAATACCGGTATCATTACCACCATCGGGAATAAAGGCGAATTCAGCATGATACTTATGTTTATCTAAAAGCATTTTTGTGCCATAGCCACTAGTTTCCTCATCAGACGTTATCAATACGGCAATATCTTTTGTGCCACCGCCCGCTCTATACTCTCTTGTAGCGCATAAACAAGCCACCACGCCTGATTTCATATCATATGAACCACGACCATATAACTTTGAACCAACAATCTTTGGCTTAAATAGTGCCCTACCTCCAGGCACTACGTCTGTATGACCGGAAAAAATAACATCAACTTTTTTCCGTTTTGAAGTTGAAAAAACAATTGCCGGATGACCCTTAAATACATATCTTTTAACAAAGAAATCATTGCCGAACTCCGCTTCTAAAAGATCTAAACATGCTTGTTGCGCCGGAACATTTGACGCCACGGACTCAATGGCTATAAGTTTTTTTGACAAAGTGATTATGTGTTTCTTTGTAACCATAGTTTTAATAAATCTAATTTACTATACTTAATACCATATCAATAACGCCTGTGTAGACAAGAATATTTTTTATCAATAACAAGGTGCATGCTGACTATCCATATGATAGCAAGTTAAAAAATCATGTATTAAAACTTACAACATTGCAACTTACCGACATTCTACTTACACAAACTTACACAAGATAAGTCAGTTAAGGAAACTTCCAATCATGACCATTGTGTGATACCTAATATAAATCAAAAAACGAAAAAATTGCGCTACGCACCCGAACATGTTATGCTTGCGACGCTTATGCCAATAAATGTAGAAGTTGAAAAACATAATAACGAAAGTAGCGCAAATGTTATACGTCGCTTCACTAAGCGAGTGCAAGCATCGAGTATCATAAACCGAATGAGGCGTATAAGATATTTTACCAGAACCAAAAGTGAAAACGTAAAAAAAGCCGGCCGTTTAAAGAAATTAGAAAAAAAAGCTGAGTATGAACGTCTGTTTAAGCTCGGTAAGATACAAGATAGATCTAGTCGCAAACGTTAGTTAGTGACCTTAATTTTTTTAAAAGTAAAAAATCCAACTTAATAAGTTGGATTTTTTCTTGAATAACCAACCACTTGGACTCAAAATGAATAAACCTCTCTCATTTAAATTAAAGCATTTAAAGGAAGAGCTCAATAATCTCTTAATTAAAAATAAACCTTTGGAAAAAAAAGATATTAATTCAAATATAAATGATATACTACATGGGCGCTATGAATAAACTTAAGATTTCCAGTACAGTTAACGAATTCCCGGCGCGTCTCCCCTTTAAAAAAATCAAAAATGACATACTGGGTCAGGATTATTTTCTTTCACTGGTATTCATTGGCAGTAAGCGTGCTTTAAGTCTAAACCAAAAACTCAGAAATAAAAGTTATATTCCTAACGTCCTATCTATTGCGCTTACCGAAAACACGGGTGAGATATACATATGCCCCGCTATCGCCTATAAACAAGCAAAAGATTTTAATCATTCCAATGCGGGACATGTAGCATATCTATTCATTCATGGTGCTTTACATCTCAAAGGCTATAACCATGGAACGAAAATGGAAAAAGCTGAGAAATTTTACTGTGATAAATATAAAATTCACTAACCATACCTAGACTGTTACTTTATTATGTCCGAAAAAATCATTACAGGAATAGACATAGGTACCTTCCAAGTAAAGGTGGTTGTAGTTAGAGTGCCAAAAAATAAAAAAGAAAGAAACTTACCGCAGATCATAGGCACTGGCTATGCTGACAGCAAAGGAATAAGAAATGGATATATAGTAAACGAGAAAGAAGCCACTAGGTCTGTACGCCAAGCCGTTAGTCAAGCTGAGAAAGCCGCCGGTGTGAGTATCAAAAAAGCACATATTTCTGTTGGGGGTATTGGCATAGAAGAAATACGATCAAAAGGCGAAACTGTGACATCAAGAGCTGATTCAGTTATCACACAAGCAGACATAGAAAAAGCACAGCAAGATAGCGAAGAACATATTCAAGATAGTATTCCTAATCGAAACGTACTTCACATCATACCGCTTTCCTATCATGTCGACAATCAACTCGTTTTAGGTAAACCTGAAGGGATGCATGGTGTGAAATTAGAAACTGAAAATTTATTTATAACCATCTACTCGCAACACTTAAAAGACACTATTCAGGTTGTTGAAGGTGCCGGAATTGATGTAGAAGATGTTATGGCAAACCCTATTGCCGCGGGATTAGTTATCGTAAGCGGAGCTCAAAAAAGAGCAGGTTCTGTTATGGCTAACATTGGTTCTGAGACGGTGTCCATAGTGGTCTATGAAAACAACACTCTTGTGTCCGTCAAAGTCTTCCCTATCGGCTCAAATGACATAACCAACGACATCGCTCTTGGTCTAAAAATACCACTGGAAGAAGCGGAGAAAATTAAAAGAGGCGGAATGAGTAGCGCTCCATACACTAAAAAAAAGTTGGATGAAATAATTCAGGCAAGACTGGTAGATATTTTTGAACTTGTAGATAACCACCTTAAAAAACTAAAGCGCGATGGTTTATTGCCTGCCGGTGTCATAATAACCGGAGGTGGTTCCAGCATTGTAGGCATACAAGAAGTCGCCAAACAAACTATGTCACTTCCTGCTCGGGTAGCAAATCTTGACACGGGTCAAAACGTAAAAGTAAGAAGCGCCTCGTGGTCTGTAGCATATGGTCTGTGTACATGGGCATCCAGTGACCCTGAAGAGGACAATGTTTTAGGTATTACCAAACAAAAACGTAACCCTGTATGGCGTTGGTTTAGCCAGTTTCTACCATAAAAATTCTCTAGGTCAATCACATTAATGTAAAATATGTCAATATGGTGACAGACTGCTTCTATCCGTGTATTATGTTGTTAAGTTCAATAAACTTATGAACATTTAGTGATTGTTACGAACAAAAATGAGATAGAAAAAATTAACAAATTATCAATATATGGAACAAATAAAATCAGACGTAGAATCTTTCGCCCGCATACGCGTTATAGGTGTAGGTGGTTCAGGTAACAATGCCGTTAACCACATGGTTACCTCAAAAATCAAAGGGGTTGAGTTTATAGCTATAAACAGCGATGCTCAGGACCTACATCATTCTTTGGCAAAAAAGAAAATTCACATCGGAAAAAATCTGACTCGTGGTCTGGGCGCCGGAGGCAATCCGGACATGGGTAGGAGAGCAGCCGAAGAGACCAGAGAGGAAGTAGCGAATTCTCTGAAAGGTTCTGACATGATTTTCATAACCGGAGGCATGGGAGGTGGTACCGGTACAGGCGCTGCTCCGGTTGTGGCCAAAATTGCCCACGACAGCGGAGCCCTAACAGTTGGCGTAGTTACAAAACCATTTTTGTTTGAAGGACAAGAAAGAATGCGTCTTGCTCTGCAAGGAATTGAGGAATTAAAAAATGAAGTCGACGCCCTTATTACCATACCAAACGACAGACTACTAGCTATCGTTGACAAAGAAACTACGGTTAAAAATGCTTTCGGTATGTGTGACGATATACTGAAGCAAGCTGTGGAAGGTATATCGGACCTAATAACCATGCCGGGTATAATAAACGTAGACTTTGCGGATATCCGTTCGGTAATGGAGAATGCCGGTTCAGCCCTTATGGGTATAGGTACCTCTTCTGGAGAAAAGCGAGCTGAAGAGGCAGCTAGAGCAGCGATTAACTCTCCTCTACTTGAAGTTTCCATAACCGGTGCTAAAGGTGTCCTCTTTGCTATAGCGGGAGGTGACGATCTGGGAATGCTAGAAATACAAGAAGCCGCAAGAGTTATCACTGAATCAATAGATCCTCATGCCAAAGTTATCTTCGGCGCCATTAAAGATGAAAAATTAAAGAAAAACGAACTCAAAGTAACGGTGATAGCTACAGGTTTTCCCGAGCCTCACACCTCTGGTGACTATAGCGAATCTACCATAACCAGAACAGCTCCATCTGCACACATACCAAGCAACATGAACAAAGCAGATGACGAAAAACCAAAAGGGCGAATATTTAATTCCCTTTCCACCCCTAATTCAAGCGAAAGTTCTAAAGCAGACATTACTCCTAAAAAGGACACGCCTCTAAAGCCCAACAATGCAAAAACTGATCCTAAACCGGTTGACCCTATTGATGAAGATGACGATGATGACTGGGGAGCTGTCCCAGCCTTCCTGCGAAGGTCCAAACTAAAATAAAACCATTTTTCACCAAAATTATTAAAAAACCAACCATTATTATAAAGGTTGGTTTTTTAAAAACATCAAAAGACTGACTAAAGTCTGAAATCTTAATCAATACTACACACATTACCCGGACACACTGGCGCGTATTCGGTTTCGCGAATTATTCCCAGCTTCTTTAAAAAAGTGTACAACTTGCAACCGACGCAAATACCAAAAGCACTCTCAGCAAACATAAAAATTAGACATGTGGCACAGATGAGAAGATTTATTGGTCCTTGCACGTCAAATACAAATAGTAAGAAGATCATAGTGGTTGCCAGAAAAAGTCCTATAGACCATGCAAATCTTTTCTGAACAGCACCAACATACTCAGGAGCTTGATTATGCACTATCAATTGCGCCAGTGCTGATAAGGGTGAAAACTTAACACCGATTATAACCTTCATAAAAAAGTCAACAAACAGAAAAACGACCAATATTCGTATGTACAAGAAATCTCCCAAATAAAAAGCGTGAAAAAATGCAAACATACCCAAAGCAAAAGCAATACCTGCTCCCGCCCTAACCGCTCTTTCATTTAAAACCGGATAGGGTGCCGGCTTACCATATATCATCAAACCCGGAATGACCTTGCCGTATTGAAAAAAACCGAATTGTTTTAGTTTGTTTATCATAAATAATTACCCTTTTTTAATTAAAATATTAATGATCTTTCTAGTTTCAGCTTCTGAACGCGTTTTCTTTCCACACTCTTCCAGTGAAGCATGTAGGTATTCTTCCAAAGCTGACTCTAGCGCACCTTTAGTGGCTAAAAACTGAGTCAATACCTCTGTACATGAAGCCTCATTTTCAATACTGGTCCGCACGTGAGAAAGTTGACCTTCAAGACGTTTTAATCTATTCAATATCTTTTTCATCACTTAGCAGTATACCCCATAGGGGTATACAGGTCAACGACATCATGATATGCTAAGAAACGCATTATTAAAAATTTAAACCAGAAAATATTTTTAATGTTTATTATAAAAAAATAATAAAGTTAAATTTTGAAAAATTCTATGTACGACTTAACTATTATAGGTGGAGGACCTGCTGGCGCTTCAGCTGGTGTTTACGCATCAAGAAAACAACTATCTACTTTATTTATTACTAAAGAATGGGGCGGTCAAAGTATCGTGTCAGACGATATTCAGAACTGGATAGGCACCCCTTCAATTTCAGGTTCTGACCTTGCTAACGATCTAAAAAAACACGTTCACGCGTACGCTGGAGATTGTGTTGACATTAAAGAAGGTAAAACGGTTACCCAAATAACCAAAATAGATGGTGGTTTTGAAATAACACTAAACAATGACCAAAAATTCCAATCAAAAACCATACTGATAACAAGCGGGTCTAAAAGACGTCGCTTAACGGTCGAGAATGCTGATAAGTTTGAGCATAAAGGTCTGACCTATTGTGCCAGCTGTGACGGTCCCATGTTTTCTGGTCAAGACGTTGCTGTTATTGGTGGAGGAAATGCCGCTTTTGAGACCGCCGCCCAACTGTTGGCATACACTAAAAGCGTTACCCTACTACAAAGAAGTTCCCGATACAAAGCAGACCCGGTGACAGTTGAAAAAGTTCTATCGCACCCAAATATGACCGGAGTCTTAAACGCTAAACTGTTAAAGATTAACGGTGACAAATTCGTTGACGGACTAACCTACGCTGATGAAAATGATCAAGAACAATCAATATCTGTTTCAGGAATATTTGTAGAAATAGGTATGATACCCAACACTGAATATCTTTCCGGATTGGTAGAACTAGATGAATATAAAAGAATTAAAATAGACCCTTGGAACCAAAAAACAAGTACGGAGGGAATATGGGCGGCTGGAGATTGTACCAACATTCTCTACCACCAAAACAACATTGCAGCAGGCGACGCGGTGCGAGCTCTTGAAGACATCTACGTAACACTTAAAGCGCGTTGATATAAAACTAAGCCTTGTTTAAAACGCAAAACACGCTGGGGTATTACCAGCGTGTTTTGTTTTGTACAACGTAGAGCAATTGGTTTGCATGCAATTGCTGTTTTACCAAGACAGCAAGTATTGAATCACCACCACGCAAACCTAGTACTAGATTCTCATATGTAAAGAAAAGGTCAATACACAAATAATACTCATATTTCTACATACACCTGTTAATAAACTGTGGAAACAGTAGGTATAAACAGTTCAAAACTCACTGCTTAAGTCATGTATAAACCTGTTGTAAACTAACTAAAAACAAAACACAGAAAGTTAGTGATAATGTACCTTGGCACGGGACAGAGATGGTTTGTTGGATACACCCCCCCAGCCCTAGTTTCTGTGTTCATTTATACCCTATCGCAACTTAACTAATAGCGGTTTTGACTTATACTCATGACTTACGCGTTTGGCGAATTTCTTTGTTGCTTTCGTCACTCAAACCTTTCATCGTACCACCAAGTACGCCTCACCCGGCTCCAGTTTCGGTAACCATTTATTACTAACGTAATAAACCAAATCGTTTTAGTCAGTCACGGAAGAATATAAATGATCACGGAAACTAGGGCTGGTGGTTCTAAAGCGGTGCTGGTAAAAAAATAAAATGCTAGAAAATATAGCTGGAAAAATCACTAAATAGACAAGCAAATAATAAAACTTTGTTGTGAATAAAGCTCAAAGACGACCTACCTAGAGGCTTATCTCACACAAATTAAACCAGATAAAGATTAAAATATGCTCAACTTATAAGTCAGAAAAGAAAGTACCCACCCAAAAAGCCACCACAGCCGCAGCGCCACCTATCAACACCACCTCAAACACAGACCTTAAAAACCGCCCGCCTAAAATATACCATTTCAAATACCCCAATAAAAAAAGAGCGGAAAATGTACCTGCTATAGAAAGCATGAAAGAGAGTTTTGCGTCACCAGAATCAAGCAAGATAAACGGCAACAATGGCACACTACCGAAAACCAAAAAAGCGGTGAAAGTGGTTAAACCTGTCAATGTTGCATTTTCACCCCTAGGGTCAGACATGTCTTTTTTGTGAGTTACTAAAAAATCTATCCAGTAATCCTCATTGTTTTTATATATCTCAGCCAAACTAACCGCCTCTTGCTCAGCGAAACCTTTGTCTTTCAACAATTCTACTGTTTCTTTAAATTCCCGATCAGTATCACTTCTGATCATCCTTTTTACCACACCACGAGTCACTAAATACTGATCTTTTTGCGTGCGCACAGAAAGAAAGTTGCTCAAACCCATAGACACTCCATCAGCCAACAAATTAGCCAAACCAAACAACAAAACCACTGTGAAGGTCAGTGTAGTAGCAACATCACCAGAAATGGCCGCGCCGGAAAAACCTGCCACTACCGCAAAAGTAGTGATAATGCCGTCTGTACCACCATATACCACCTCCTTTAAATAGACCGATAGACTATACTTAGTGTGACCGAAAATACAAAACGACCTCCCTTTCTGTGTAGACTGATTATTTTTAGAGCTGTTTTTTACATTCATATCACATAAGTTTATCATAGATGCACATAATATATTTAAACACTGGTATTTTTATCTATTTTTGCTAACATAGCACTGTTGTGCAGAGAAAATAAAGCACAACAAAAACAACAAAGTCTAGACGGCCCCATCGTCTAGTGGTTAGGACGCAAGGTTTTCATCCTTGAAACCGGGGTTCGATTCCCCGTGGGGTCAC
>SKGH01000098.1 GCA_007117575.1 Candidatus Kaiserbacteria bacterium
AGGCGGTTTGCCTGCAGACATCTACTTTATCAAAACCAGGTCCGCCATAACCAGCTATTCCTGAGTTTGCGGAAGCTGTCTGCGGTGTCAATGCTAAAAATAGTGCCAAAACGACCGACGCCACTAACCCTATTGTCATTCTGTGTAATGTATATGTCATAATTTTTTATCTATAATATTTACCTTAATCTTCTATAAAAACTTATCATATATGTAAATTCACGCAAGTTGTTTTTCCACCAGATCTATGGAATAGTGAAATATAAATATTTATTAATTATCTTTTGTGATCATAATTTTCATATATTAATACAAACACAAAAGACAATGGTCAATTATTGCCGTCATGAATCAACTAAATACCAAATCTTCATCACACACTCTTTTTAATGATATATTCAGTATCATCGTAAGTAAGCCAATAATAATTCTATTATTTCTGACACTGATCGCTTCAGGGTTTCGCCTGTTCCAACTTCCTAATCAGCCTTATTGGATGGACGAAGGCTATACGATAAATGCCATACTATCTATCAGTGAAACCGGAAAAAGCGTACTCGATTCCGGCTTACCTTATAATTGCCCTATATACTGCTACCCCACAACATGGATAGCTGACACTTTTGGACACAGTGCCACCAGCTACCGCCTACTGTCAGTCCTTTCAGGTATAGCCCTTATACCCCTCTTTTACCTGATCGGTAAGAAGTTGTTTTCTACCCCAATAGGGTTACTTACCACCATCTTTTTAAGTAATGCCTATTACCAAATAGCTTGGAGTAGGCAAGCGCGTTGGTACACTCTATTCGCTTTGTTTTTTTGGTTCGCTCTCTACTCTTTCTATCGCTCCTATTACTTTCAAGATAAACGCTATCTGTTTGCATTTCTTACCATCTTAAGCACTGTTTTAGCCATACTTACTCATGGCTTAGGTTACTTACTACCCTTTATAATGATCAGCTTTGTGGCAATAGACCGCTATCTTATAAATAAGAAATTTTCACTTAATCATTTCACGGTTTTAATAGGAGTTACTCTGGCTTGCCTTCTGATACTTGAAATATTTTTTGGTGACCATAGACTGTCTCGACTTCTTCAAGATGTTAAGTTTTATAATCTGTCTTTCTCCTATCTAAACTACTACTTAACTACCTACTTTATATACCTACCTCTGGTCTCTTTAGGGGTATATTTAACCCCTAAAGAGAAAAAAGTACCCATTATTTTTTTAAGTTGGGTACTGGTGGTTTATATGGTGCCACTTTTCTTTCTAACAGACATAGTCCACTATCGCTACTTATGGCACTTAACACCGATCATTTTTCTTCTATCAGCTTTAGGGGTGTATAGAATAATGAAGTTAACCAATAGTCAGTATTTACGTGCCTTTATATTTGTAGTTATTTTTGTGATACATACCTCATTCGGTACCGGTGTCTTAATGCACCAAAGTCATTATCAACTTGAAACACATAAAACTTCCGTTTTTGAACGTATTTTCAACCAAGAAAATACGTATATAGCATACACTCCACAGCCGGACTGGAACTCCGCCTACCGTCATATAGAGCTAAATAAAGAACCTAATGACATAATCATTTCTTCACACCCTCATTTCAGTAAAATTTTTCTCGGTCAGGCCGGTTATTGGTTAGCTTATGACTATTTAGGCAGAGACAATGTCTCTAAAGTGGTAAATGGTGAGCGTGAGTATTATGTAAACGCGGTTGTGATAAACAACCTTTCAGAATTAAAAGAGGTGATTAAAAACAATTCCGGTTTTATAATTTACGACTACATGTCTATAGACTCAAGAATACATCCGGACATAGTAGAACACATAATCTTCTCCACTAAACCTGTCTTTTATCACCAGACAAACCCCCATTCACAAGTTTGGGTCTATCGTTTTTAGTTAAGTACTGACTGGTCTTTCACTAAAATTGCACACTTTAGTCCATTGGCAGGTCTTGAGTGGTAAGCGTAACTGAATACTCGCTATCCGCACTTTCAATAGTAAGAGTTTCTCGGTCAATGTTAAAGGTTGTAGCGTTTTCCAGAGTCTTAATTAACAAAGCCTCTCTTTCCATTTCTTCTTCCTGACACATCATTTTGGTTGAAGCTATAGGACCGAAAGTTATAATATTTCCCTCTACACTGTAAGTACCGTTTATATTGTTACAAGCTCCTCTGCCGTAGAATTTACCGTCTGTATCAAAACTTAGAAAAGTTCCCTCATCTACAACCGAGGAAACCACACCGCCTCCTTCCTGTATGGCGTTAATGTCCCACATCATGCCTTCCAAAACCATATCTCTAGGTTTGACTAAAATAAGCTCCACACCGTCACCGCTTAAAGTTATCTGGTTTTGAGACACCTCTATCGTATCTAACAAGGGTAGTATACGTGTTAGCTCATTTTCCGCTTCTTCAAGGTGAGGCGGGCAACCGATCAGTGTGGTCATGCTTTGTCCAAAACTGATAGAATTGCCCTCCAAGACATACTCTCCACCTATGGAGTTGCAACCAACAGAAACTGAATATTGACCATCGTTAAAACTCATACGACCCATGGAGTCAAAATCCCAACTGGTACCGTCTATGTTTGGAGTCTCAACCTCAACCCGCTCCCCGTTTGTTGTTTCCTCTGTCTCAGTTTCTTCACCCATGTTCCCCAGTAACAGAAAACCCAATCCCATTAAGACAATAATAACTATCGAGATTATAAGTGCTTTATTCATATAGATAACTGATTATATTAACTCCCTAAAGTATATCACCTTACTTATCCACCTCAAAAGGTTACTCATTCTCTTGCCATTATGTGTCGAAGAAACAAGGTCTGGCAATAAGTTTGCCAGACTTTTTTCTCCCTCTTATAGATTCATGACTTACGCGTTTCTGATGAAGTTCGAGGCGCTGGGTGAGG
>SKGH01000005.1 GCA_007117575.1 Candidatus Kaiserbacteria bacterium
CAAAAATTCAGCTACAAACCCATGCTTCGTCCTCACCGTATCCCGATACGCTTCGGACTCCAGCACAGGTTTTCGCTTGAATTTTTGGTCACTTTGGACCTCGATGAGACTCCAAACAGTTCCTTAGAAATTTTGGGGTTTGGAGAATGGTTTTTTATGGTTCTTCTCAGTTAATGGTTGTTTTGATGCGGTATAGAATACAGTGGATATACATCGTGGTTGGTGACCGGTTCGTGATAACATAAAAAGAGTAATTGTATTCAATATTTATGGCTTATTTGTTTTCAGTTGAAGTTTTAGCGGCGGTCTTAATCGGGTTGGTGGTAGCTATGGTGGTGCTTTTGGTATTGCAGACCTACAACAGTACGCAGATAAGCAAGGTCACTCGACCGGTGTACGAATACGCCTTGCGTAAGGCACAGATAAAGGCTGATGAAATAGTGGAAAGTGCGAACGAGGAAGCTCGTTTGATAATCGCTACCGCCAATACTAAAGCCAAAGACATACGCGCCAAGTATGATGAGGAAGGTAAAGAAGCTCTAAAGGCTTACAGGCAAGCTTTAAGCGAGTTGCGTGATTCTTTAAGTAAAAGTTTAGGGGATTTGACTCACAAGACCGCGCAAGAGTCTAACGAAACAGCTAAACAGGTGGTGACGGTTCTTAAAGATCAGGAAACAAAGGTGCGGGAGTTGTCTCAGTCGATAGAGTCCGGACTGGGTTCGGTTACACCAAAAGTGGCTGAGGTGGTTGACATTTCGTTGCGTAAATTTACTGAGGAAGTGGAAACCTTATCCGGCACTTTCAGTGAACATGCCGACCAAGCAGACCGCGCTTTTCACGAACGCATGAACCAAGTAGCGACTGCCATATCCTCCATGCCCGATAGTTTACAGCAACGTACAGATGAAGAATTAAAAGTCTTTTCCGAGCGCATGTCTGAGTTGGGAGATACGTTTCAAGGTGAGCTTATGCGGGTCGCTAAGGAGCAGGAAGATAGAATAGACCACCATCTGGCACAGCGTTTTGCCGAGGCGGAGGTAAGGATAGAGGCCTATGAGAACGGTAGAAGAAAGTTGGTTGACGCGCACATAGACCGCTTGGTGGAGGAAACGGTGAGAGTGGTTTTGCGTAAGAAGTTGTCGGTTGAGGAGCATGGTCAGATGGTACGCAGTGCCTTGGAAGAGGCGAAATCGAAGGGGGTATTTTAAATAGTTTATTAACATAAAGCAGAGAAAATCAGTTTTGTACTTGTTTTATAAAAGTTTTGCCATAGAGATAAAGTAGAAAAAATGACTTTATATGTATAAGGACTTGCAAGAAATAGTGATCAGTAATACATACACTAAACGTGATTTTTATCACCGTCTGGGTCGTTTGAGTGAGTGTTTGGAAAAGGTTTTCTTTTCAGAATTGTCAGGTAATGAGGATAGTGAAAAGTTACTTTTTTGCATAGAGTACGCGCGTAAGCTGAATGATCCGGATTTTGCTTCGGTGTTGCAGGAGTGGGGGGTGGGAGTTTTTAAAGGTATGTCTGCCAACAACTTGTATAAACGATTGGAAGAAGCCGGTGCCGTGTACGAGACATTGCCCGAGCTTTATTTATACGTGCCGGTGCCGTTGTCTGATCAGTTAATACGCGAAGTGGGGGTCTGGTGTCGCCAAGAGATAGGTGAGCGCTTGATGATAGACTTGTCTATAGATGAACGCGTGGTGGGAGGTTGTGCTTTGGTTTGGAACGATACTTACTATGACCTTTCGCTACGCACACGTTTCGGTGAGCAGTCAGGGCTGGTGTCTAAACTTATCAAAGCATATGAATGAGATGGTTTTAGATAGTAACCGAATAAAAAATGAGGAAGTGGGTTTCGTCACTCGCGCTAAAGGTTATTTGTTGGCGTTGGAGGGTTTGCCGTCTATTAAGGTAAATGATTTCTTGGTGGACGAGCAGGGTAACTACGCCATGGTGCGTTCTTTGGGACATGATCAAGTGGTGGCCTTAAGTTTTGGTGGTCAGGTCAGGCCGGGAGACAGGTACAGAGCGTTGAGGGACAACAGGCACTATTCTCTGGGAGAGCATTTGTTTGGTAGGGTCATGAACGCGTTGGGAGATCCGGTTGATGGCGGAGAGCTGTTTCCGGAAGGGAATGCTTCTTTAAAGCTGGAGGTTGACGCAACCGGCATAGAAGGTCGCGTGTCCATTGATAAGCAACTGCAGACCGGTATTACTTTGGTAGACACCTTAGTGCCTATCGCTAAAGGTCAGCGTCAACTCATCTATGGCCCGATGCATAGTGGTAAAAGTACTTTTCTTACAGACTTGGTTTTACATCAGGGAACGCAGGATGTGGTTTGTATCTATACGGTTATCGGTAAACCGATAAATGGCTTACGAAAGATAACCGACACGATACTTGGCAAAGGTTATAGTGGGCAGAAGGTTGTTGTTATTGCCGGCCTGTCTGACGAACCGGCGCCGGTTATTTCTTTAGTACCGGCGGTGGCTTATTTGGTGGCTGAATATTTTTCAGCGCGGGGTGAGGACGTGCTTATAGTACTTGATGATCTTGATGCTCATGCAAAATATTTACGTGAGATAGCTTTGTTGGAGGGTAGGTTACCCAGTACGGAGTCCTATCCGGGGGATATTTTCTACCAACATGCTCATTTAATGGAAAGGTCGGGTCAGTTTGATAGTGTTTTGGGTGGAGGGTCTATCACCACCTTGCCGGTAATTCAGACAAATTTAAAAAACTTTTCAGACCTTATTCCCACCAACTTGATGGCTTGTACTGATGGTCATTTGTCTTTCTTGCCCGACATGCGCGCGGAAGGTGTCTATCCTTCCATAGGTTATGAAGAGTCAGTAACTCGAGTCGGTAGACGCTCACAGTGTAGGTTGCAAAAAGAGATATCGACACGGGTTCAGATACTGTTGGGAGAGTACAGGCAACAGCAGGAGTACGCGGAATTCAGTTCGACTTTATCGGAATATACCAAAAAACTACTCAAGCAGGGTGATATATTGAAGGTGATGCTTAGGCAGGAACCTTATCAGCCTATATCTTTGGAGGCGCAGATGATACTGTTGGGGTTGGCCTTTACTTCTTTTGCTATCAGTTATGATCCGGCTCGGTTGGAGAAGGCCAAGTCTGCATTACAGGTGGCTGTTTCCGGTTCAGAGCAGTTTAAAAGTTTGAGGGAAATTGTTTTTACTGATATTGGTTTGGATGAATTTGTTTCCAAATTAGAGTCATTGCAAACGTATTTTGATAGCGTATGTCAACCATAAAAGACCTGCAAGCAACATTGGCGGATTTTCAAACAGCACAGTTTGTGACTACTGTCTTGCGTGACATCAGTGCCACTAAGTTGCAGTCGTTGCGTTTGGCGTTTGAACAAAACGCTACTTATTATGATGAATTAGCCCGTTTACTGAGAATGGTTGAGCGATATGCTGATAGTGTAAAAATAAAAACCGTTACGGAGAAGGAGAAGAAGATGAGGGAAACCGTCTACTTAGCGGTGACATCAAATAAACGTTTTTATGGTGTGTTGAATCAAGATGTGATGAACCACTGTTCAGAGCTGTTAAAAAAAGATGTTACCGCTAAAGCCATAGTCATAGGACAAACCGGTCTGCAGTATTTGGAGTTGTCACCATTGGCTGACCGCTTTACCGGTTTGGAGTTTGAAGAAGATGAACTTACCGTTTCGGCGGAAAGGGAATTGTTGGCAAAGATGGCTCCTTATCGGCAGATAAAGGTGGTACATCCTCATTTTGTTAATTCTTTTCGTCAGGAGCCTTCTGTCAGTGAATTGGCTTATACCCCTAAAGAGACAGATGATGATGAGCCGGAGGCTCAAATAGATTATTTATTTGAGCCTGAGATACCTAAACTGCATGAATTTTTTGCCACTGAGATAAGGGCGGTTTTGTTGCGTAGAGTGATGCTGGAAACCCGATTGGCGTGGACAGGTGCCAGACTGATGAAGATGCAAAGAGCTAGGGAGCGTTCTCGTTCGTTGGTCAAAGAACAGCGCCGTTTGATACATAAGGAAGTTACCACTATGCAGAGCATGCGTTTGTTGGAATCATTCGCGGCCTTTCGCAAAGATCTATTATCATGAAAATCACTACCGAAAAAAAAGAAAAGAAAGATGACGCTTTGGTTAGCGGGAGTACGCCTGTCGGCTACGTGCGGGGCGTGATTGGTCAGATAGTACAGGTGACCTGTGATGAGGTGTACAGACCCCGTTTGCGTGAGTTGCTGACAGTGGCTGACGATCCGTACGTAAGGTTGGAAGCTCACGCCTATGATGAAAACGAAACTCTCTACTGCTTACTTTTATCGGGCGCTGATACCATCACCAGACATACGCGCATAGTTTCCACCGGACAACAGATAACCGTGCCGGTGGGAGCTAATGTGCTGGGTAGAGTGATGGATGTGTACGGAGAACCTATCGACGGCAGAGGACCCATCGGCGGAGGTTTAGAGCAATCTATTTATACCAGAGAAAAAGCCACGCTTGCCAGTCAGATACTTAGACCTAGCGAGGTGCAGGAAACCGGCATAAAAACCATTGATTTTTTTGCTCCCTTACTCAAAGGTGGAAAGATGGCCTTGGTGGGAGGGGCGGGTGTAGGTAAGACGGTTTTGCAAGAAGAGATACTGCGTAACGTGGTCTATGGGGGAGGCGGTGTGTCCGTGTTTGCCGGTATAGGTGAGCGTATTCGAGAAGGACATGCTTTGTGGCAGTCTTTGGAAGAACATGAGGTACTTGACCGTACCGCTTTGATATTTGGACACATAAGTCAAAATGCCGCCGTGCGTTTTTTGACCGCTGCCACCGCTGCTACACTAGTGGAGTACTTTAGAGACTATGAGCGTCTTGATGTTCTTTTCTTCGTCGATAATGTTTTTCGCTTCTTGCAAGCCGGTAGTGAGTTGTCGACTTTGTTGGGTGAGATACCTTCAGAATTTGGTTACCAACCAACTTTACAGTCAGAGATAGCGCAGTTTGAGAATCGTTTATATTCAACTAAAAACGCGTTTGTAACTTCCGTGCAAACAGTTTACGTACCGGCAGATGAGTTCGGAAACCCGGCAGTTTCGGCCACCATGCCACACATGGACGCGGTGGTTATATTGTCTCGTGAGATGACACACCAAGGACGTTACCCGGCGGTGGACCCTTTTGGTTCTATGTCCACCGCTTTAAATCCTAACACTGTAGGGTATGAACATTATCAGACTGCTATCGAGGCGATAGAGGTTTTGAACCGATACAAACAGTTGGCTCGTATTGTTTCCATAGTGGGAGAAGAAGAATTGTCGCCACAGAATCAAAAGAGGTATCTGCGCGCCAAACAAATGCTGAACTACATGACACAGTCTTTTATAACTACGGAAATGGAGAGTGGCAGAAAAGGAGTGAAGTCTGATCTAAAAGAGGTGGTAAAAGACGTAAGGGCTATTTTGGATGGTAAGTTGGACAATGTGCCACCTGAGGCGTTTTTGTATATCGGTTCCCTTAAAGACGCCGGTTTGCTTAAGTGATATACATGTACATATGTCAAAAGAAGAAGAATTAATACCTTTAACCATAGCCGGTCCTGACGGAGTTAGATGGGAGCGGATGGTCAAATGGCTTTCGTCTGAAAACAGCGAAGGGCCTTTCGATATATTGGCCGACCATGCAAATTTCATGACCTTGCTGGAGAATGTACCGGTCAATTTTGCCGATGAAGAAGGTGAGACTCACATTTTTAACTTTGAGCGAGCGGTCTTGTGGCTTAAGGATGGTGGGGTAAAAATATATGTACACTCAGGGTCTGCTCAGAATCAATAAAACGGTTGGTAAAGATTATCCATAGTTTGAGGTCAAAAGCATCAATTTTTCACCCGGGGGCATGATAAACTTATATCATGCCCGCTTTATATCAAGATTTTTTAAGTTTGTGGCATAACAATCAATATAAAAATGACAATTCGGAAAACCGAAGCGGTTTCGTTTTTTCTTTTTTGAACACCTTAGACAATGAAATTTAAAAGACCGATAAAAAAATATCACATAAGCTTATGGGAAGCGGCTAGTCGTGAGGGTGTGGCGGTTGAGGTTATTTTGTCCAGGTTGCGTACCGGTAATATAGATGGATATCGTGTCAGTAATACTTGGTATGTTGATGCCCGCAGTTTGTCAAAACCTAAGATACCCAAACCCAAGACAGCAAAATCTAAGGCATCAGCAGTATCCGCGCCCTACAAACAGCCGTCTGTATTATTTAAAAAAATAGGTAGCCCATTGCAATTGGGGCGACTCGGTTATATTTTTTCAATTATTTTTATCTGCGCTTTTAGCTTTAGTTCAATAGTGATGTCGGGTAATAGGGGTGAGAGTATGATGGCTAGGTTGGCAGAGGTGCCAGTACTTGCCTCGGTGTCGCAAAGTTTAAATACGCCGGTTCGTGAAGGTTTGTCTGTCGGGGGTGTGGAGTTTAGTTTTTGGTTTAGGGAGACATGGAGACAGCTCGCCGGCGTTGCCAGTTTCGCGGGTCGCACAACCCGCTCTATATTCAGTCAAGCCGACACTACCGTAACAGAAACAACTTCTCTTGAGGTTCTTCCTGTTTCAGCTTTTGATGTCGGTCAAGGTTTTGGTTTGTTACCAACAACGGCTGACATGTCCGGAGGTAGTTTGGTGATCCATAGTTCTCTGGTTACTCGCGGTGCTTTGCGTGGTGAGGGCATGACTCAGTTGGCAACCACCAGTGTAACAGGACCATTTACCGTACTGTCTTCTTCTGATCTGGCGTCTTTGACTGTTTCCGGACAGACTGCCTTAGCTTCGCTTGATGTGTCCGGTGAGATAGGCGCCGGTACTTTGTCGGTTAGCGGTGCCGGTACTTTAGGTTCCTTGTCGGTTGATGGTACGGGAACTCTGGGTACTTTGTCGGTTTCAGGTGGTGGTACTTTCGGTTCGTTGGTTGTGCAGGGTGGTGGAGAGTTGGGGACACTGACTGTTTCCGGTCAATCTACTTTAGAAGACCTTGCCGTTAATGGTTTGATCAGTGCTTTTGGTGGTGTGGTAACAGAGGGCGCTGATATTGACCTAATGGGAGGGCAACTGTTTGCTTCAAACGTGGTTAATTTGCTTAGGGCCGGAGAAAATATAGAGATAGGTGGTACAAGTCAGGAACCCATAATCTCGGCTATTATCGACAGAGAGCTTGGCGTGGAAAGTTTGAATGGTCAGACCGGCACTATAAGTTTGGTGGGGGGTAGTGATATAAACATAAACGGTCTAACCATAGACAGTGTATCTACACTAAGTTCTGTCAGGTCTCGCGGTGGTTGTGTGGGTTGTGTGCGTGATGTTGATGTAGAGAGCGCGTTAACCATAGTCGGAGGCAGTATAAACGATACTATAATCGGCGCCACTACACCGGCCGTTGCCACTTTTGCCACTACTACCATAAATGAAAATTTGACCGTGTTAGGCAGTGCCACTTCTACTTTTCAAAGTAGTATAAATATTGTAGATGGCTGTTTGGCTATAAATGGGGTTTGCGTTGAGGGGGTTGAGCCGTCAAGTTATCTCGGTCTTAATGATACTCCCGGTTCATATATAGCCGGAGCCATACAGTTTGCCAATGCCGGTGAGAATGCCTTGGTGCAGTCTGAGGAGTTGGTCTTTGTGGACGGTAATCTGGCAGTGGGTACCACCAGCCCGCAGGCACGTCTTCACGTTAGTGGTGGTTCAGTTAGGTTTGACGGGTTAAGCGGAGACGCCGGTTTTTTATTTGATCAAAGTAGTGGCGCGCTAAGTCTGGGTGCTAGCGGTGTCGGTGAGCGCTTGTCGGTGTCCGGTACTTTAGGTCTTCATGATGGGGGAGCTTTGCGATTGTATGAAGATGATGGAGGAAATTTTGTAGGTTTTCGTGCCAGCAGTACTTTGGGAGTCAGTACACAGTGGACATTGCCGGTGAGTGATGGAGCCAATAACCACATACTGGTTACTGACGGTTTGGGTAACTTACGCTTTGCTTCCGTCAGTAGTGTCGGTGGAGGTGCGGATACATATATAGGGTTGTCCGACACTCCTTCATATTTTGCCACTTCTGCCATAGTTTTTGTAGATGCCGTAGCCGGCGCTTTGACGCAGTCGGATGATTTTGTCTACGATGGTTCGCGTTTGGGTATAGGTACCGGTACGCCCAGCGCCACTCTTAGTGTTGTAGGGGGTGGTATTTTTACGGACTCAATAAACGTAATGGGTTCCGCCACTTCCACTTTTGTAGGTGGTATCAACGTAACAGACGGCTGTGTGTCGGTAAACGGTGTGTGTCTGGGTGGAGCGGATCGTTTGGTAGATCTGTCAGACGTCAGTATTGTAGACGCTGAGGTAAACGACTTGTTGGTATTTGATGGGACAAATTGGACAAATGCTTCCAGTACCAGTCTGGGTTTTGGTGATGGTACTTTTCGTGGACTTTTAGATACACCTGAAGATTATAATGCGGATCGTATTCTATATATGACCGGTAGTGGTATAACCACAAACGAGAATTTCGTATTTAATGGCAGTCAGTTAGGTGTTGGTACTAATGACCTGCGTAGCGCGCTTAGCGTAGGTGGTGACGTCAGCGTGCTGGGGTCTAACGCTTTGCGTTTCTATGGTGATGGTCTTAATTACGTAGGTTTTAGAGCTTCCAGTACTTTGTCTGATACGTTGGTATGGACACTGCCGGCAAGTGATGGTTTACCTAATCAGCTTTTGATTACCGACGGTATGGGCAATCTTCGTTTCGAAAGCGTAAGTTCCATCGGAGGAGCTTCACGATACACGGAGTTGTTGGACACTCCTTCGACTTTTGCCGGAGCGGGTGTAATACCTTTTGTTAACGCTGAAAATGATGGCTTGACTCAAGCCGGTGATTTCGTATTTCGTAACGGAAGGTTGGGTGTGGGAGTTAGTGACCCCACACAGGCGTTGACGGTACAAGGAGACATTCGCTTTCAACCTAACGCTTCGGAAATAGGAATGGTTTACTCCACTGCCGGTAATAGATTTGGTTTCGGTACTCAAAGTATAAGTGGTGAGAGAATGGCCATACGAGGTTCGGTTTCTCAGTTTGGCGGTACGCAGAGCAATCCATACGAACTTAGACCTCGTGGCTCTCTCACCACTGAATTGCCTGATAGGGTTAATGATGTAGTGGTGGTGGGGGACCTGGCTTACGTGGTGACTGATGCAACCGGTCAAGATTTTCACATAATTGATATTTCAGATCCTGACAACCCCGATGTTTTGGGAGAGCTTAATTTACCTTCTTCTGCCAGCGGTAGAGCAGTGGTTGTGTCAGGGAAATATGCTTTTGTAGTGTCTTCTTTTCAGGGTGATGATTTTCATGTTATAGACATAGAAGACCCTTTCAATCCGGAGATAGTTTCTTCACTACCCATGCCGGTGAATGCGGACGCAAACGATGTGGCCATTAAAGGTAATTATGCGTATGTGGTTACCAGTAGAACGGGGGAACCGAGTTTTCACGTAATTGACATTTCCAATCCATTACAACCGGATGTGGTTAGTGATTTGTTTTTGGCCGATACCGGTACCGGTATTTATATAGCGGGAAATTATGCTTACGTGACTTCATCAGCGATTGGTGACGATTTTCAGGTAATCGACATAAGTGACCCGCTTAATCCTTCAATTTTTCCAAACGGTATAAATTTACCAACACGAGCAAATGATGTGGTGGTGCGAGGAGCTTATGCCTACGTAGTCACCAACTCCACCGATGATGATTTTCATGTTATTGATATAAGAAACCCCGCAAACCCGGTTGAAGTCAGCTCTTTACCTTTAGATGCCAGCGCAACGTCTTTGGCTATAAGTGGTCGTTATGCTTATGTTTCTACTGAAGCAGCCGGTGATGATGTTCATGTTATAGATATAATTGACCCCACATCGCCTAGTATAATCGGTAGGTTTGATCTTCTTTCCGGTGAAGCTTTGGCAATAGCGGTAAGTGGTCGTTATGCTTACGTGGGAGGCAGTGTTGAAAGTAATCATTTTCGTATTTTTGATATCTCGGGAGCTGAATTTCAGTCGGCGGTAGTGCATTCTCTTAAAGGTGGTAATTTAGATGTAGCCGGTGATTCTGTGACCGCCGGTAAGGTGATAGCCGGTTTGGGAGTGCAAGCGGGGGTGGAGGGTTTGCAAACTTCCGGTCTGTTATCGGTCTTAGGCGGTGGTAACTCATTTATGGCCGGTAGGTTGGGTATAGGTACCAGTACTCCCAGTAGCGAATTGACAGTGGTGGGTAGTATTCGTTCTACGGAGATAGCTAATTGTGATAATTTGGAAACAGATATGTTGGGCAAAATATTTTGCGCACCTTCAGATGAGAATTTAAAGACGGAGGTGGTAGATATAGAAGGAGCACTTCAGTCCATACTTTCTTTGCGAGGAGTTAATTTCTATTGGTTGGATAGTGAGCGGTTTGGTTCGCAACGAGAGGTTGGCTTTATAGCGCAGGAGGTAGAATTAATAATACCGGAGGCGGTTCGCAAGCGTGATGATTATTGGTCACTTAATCCGGCGCGTCTGGTGGCGGTAATGGTTGAAGCGATAAAAGAAATGTGGGAGGTGGTAAGAGGTAATCAAAATAAAATAGAAAAGTTGGAAACCAGAGTGGATGAGCTGGAAAGGCAGATAAATAAGTCTGGAGTTAGGGTTGAAACCGGTATGAGTAGTAAAACTGAAGAGGATGGTCAAAACAATACACAGAAACAACCGGTACAAAACGAAGGCAATGATACACTAACCGAAACCGAAACCGAAACCGAAACCGAAACCGAAACCGAAACCGAAACCGAAACCGAAACCGAAACCGAAACCGAAACCGAAACCGAAACCGAAACCGAAA
>SKGH01000045.1 GCA_007117575.1 Candidatus Kaiserbacteria bacterium
ATTCTCTTGCCATTATGTGTCGAAGAAACAAGGTCTGGCAATAAGTTTGCCAGACTTTTTTCTCCCTCTTATAGATTCATGACTTACGCGTTTCTGATGAAGTTCGAGGCGCTGGGTGAGGCGTACTTGGTTGTACGATGAAAGGTTTGAGTGACGAAAGCCACAAAGAAATTCGGCAAACGCGTAAGTCTTGAGATTATAACTACGAGATATGATACTACTCCCTCACGATACAGTTACCTTTTCACACTTTTTCAGTCCTATGCATAGTTTGCAAAATTTTATCGTTACTGTAGTGTTCCAGCAGTTCTTAATTGAAAGCTGTTTGATAAAAATGTATATCTTGATTTCAAAATAATAGTTCTTACACAAAACCAAGAGGAAAATGTTATGGGTCAAAATGAAAGATGGGTTATGGATGACTGCACCCACACCGACCAATACGGTAATACATGGGTAATAGAAGGCCTAGAATGAGGTATTTTTTTGCGTACTCGATTTGGGTTACGCAATAGTCAACCTACTGCCTTACAGTGCCTCAAGCAATGTGTGGATGAATTTCCATGGGCTGAATATTGCTTAGCCCATGGACGAACTAGCTATGCAGAGAAATACCGAAAAGTTCGAGACCGTTTTGAAAGAGGCGGATTCATGGAATTGAATCAATGCTACCGTAATTGCATGAAAATCCTCCGACAATGGTATAAAGAACGACCGAACTGGGTCGGCTCTAAAAGAGTTTCTTACGTTGAAGGGTTGGCAGTGGATCCAACGGGTATGTTTTTGCACAGCTGGATCGATGTTGGTGGCGTAGCTTATGACATGACTTTCCCACGAGCTTGGATGACCAAGTACTTCGGTGTCCATTTTGAATTCCGGTGGGCTGATCAGTCAATGGAACGTGTGGGTAAATACGGTTTATTTCATAACTGGGAACGTAGCGAACCGTATTTGGAAAAATATAGACATACTTCATAGACTCAACACCTTTAACCTGCCTGCATCTTATGATGGGCAGGTTTTTAAATTAACTCACAGTCTCATAGTTAAACTTCCAATGCCAGAAGCAAAGCACTGCAAGATATATTCGCAGTGCTTTGCTTTTTTGAAAAAACAAATTTGCATTTCAGCTTCATAAAATTTAAACACTTCTAATAACACAGCTTTATCAGACTTGTTGCACTCATGACTTACGCGTTATACTGTTATGATGAACATATGTACTCTTTCAGTTAAAATATATGAACTGCGTAATTTAGATGTAAAATAGTCATGTTTATCAAAGATATTAACCAAATAAACGCACAATGAATGAAGGATTTAAATCTGAAGAAAAACCCCAACATGATGATGAAAACGAAGAAAGTGGTCGTGGAATGACAAGGCGTGAATTTTTAACAAAATCAATCGTAGGCGCCGCAGGTCTCGCCACTTCTGCTGGTGTACTAACCTTATTAAATAAAAAGCCTGAGAACCCGCAACATCAGGGTGAAGAAGATACTGAACCGGACGATACTTTGCCAGATATGGAAGAACCGATTCAGTCGGAAACCGATTTAGAAGAACTTGACCGAAACTCTGAAAAATATGAACGTGAGACCATGCGACACAGACTGAGGATCTCTCTTGCCTATGATGAAGTCCTTTTTTTTGACGCCAATAACGAACCGGTCGGTGAACCTGTTAAGTTTGAAAATTTCATCATTGACAGAAACGGTTCCCCTTACTTACTAGCCCCCGGTCCGGTAAATGAAGCTGGTTTACTCACGCAGGGTATTGCTCGGGAATGGAGTAGATATGTAAGAGATAAACTGCAACAACAATACCCCGATAGGCAAATAGCCGGTATGGAACATGTCACGAACGACTTCATCAGAGCCTACAACCTAACTCGTGAACCTGATTTAAAAAGGTTAATAGACGAAGGTGAAATAAGGCAATACATAGACATAATAAAATACTTTGCTAACAAAAGACCGGTTGATGAAGAAGGGCGTTCAAGGATAGAGTACGTAGCTGATAAAATTGAAATCCCCAATGTTCCCAAAGTGGTGGAAGACGAGTTGGTAAAGGTTATACCCGGTCTATGTGCCCAAGAATCAAAATTCGACCCCTATGTGACCAGTAACGCCAACGCGCAAGGAGTTTTTCAGTTCATACCCGGTACATGGGTTAACGAGTATAACAGACCGATAGAAACCATTACCAACATAAGAGAACAAACAGCGGTGGCCGGTCAGTTTTTCTCAGATATATACAGACAAGTTACCCATTTTGCCGGCTCAGATAACCTTAATAAGATAAAAAACCGCTTTTCCGGTGAAGAGTCATATTTACGTCAATTTTTTGTACCTTTGATGCTAAACGCCTATAACGCCGGCAGTCGACGTATAGGTGAAGGAGTTGCCGATTATCTTAAACATTACAATCCCGATGACATTCAAGCCGGAAGAGATGTGTTCATCGCGGTTGCCGACCATATGTATAAAAGTAATGAAGGCACTTTAAATAGATACGGCGAACACGCCAGAGGCTACGTACCGCAGGTATACGCGCAAGCTATAGAAATAGCCTTGTCATCCGAAAATACGTAAAATATCATACACAAACATCAAGAACATGGCTGTATTAGGCATTAAAAAACCGGTCTAAGACCGGTTTTTAATGCTCGGCACCTAGAGATTTAAAGCGTAATCTCTTTGGTTTCAGTGGTGACGTTCCCGTGCTCATCAGTCACCGTCAATTCCACCGAATAATCACCATGACCCCCTCGTACACTAAAGTTGTAGGAGCCACTGGCTTCGTCACCGCTTACGCTATAAGTGACCGAATCGCTATTTGTTCCGCTGATATTTATTTCAAC
>SKGH01000085.1 GCA_007117575.1 Candidatus Kaiserbacteria bacterium
CCAGGTAGTGGCGATACAATTGTTACCACTCCAAGAAATGTAGTTAACGAAATGGTCAACATCAAAAACCCTCTTAATGTTGCCACTGTAGAAGATTTCTTCAGAGCCATATTAGCCATTTTACTCATCATCGCCGTACCACTCATAGTCTTCTTTATTATTTACGCCGGTTTCTTGTATGTAACTGCTCGCGGTAACGAGGAAAAGCTCACCACTGCTAATCGGGCTTTGTTTTACGCAATTTTAGGTGGTTTGTTGATACTGGGAGCCAATATTTTGATTAACATAATATCTGGCACTATTGAAACCTTTACCACAAGTCCCGGTTTTACGAGTGATGATTAATGATTGTCTTTATAGATTAAGTTGAATTATGAAAGCATTTGCAAATTTCAGTGAATTCGTTACCTTTTTAATTAATGAATTGATCAATAACTTAGTATTGTTTGTCATTGCTTTGACAGTCATAACTATTATTTGGCAGGTAACTAAGACATGGATAATTGGTACGGGTGAAGAGAAGTCTATACAAGACGGTAAACATGTAATCTTAGCAGCTGTACTGGTAATGGTTATAATCATTAGTATATGGGGCATACTTAACTTGCTACAGGCATCATTGTTTCCTTCATGATATCCTCATTATCAAAAATGAAATTTAGACTGACAGCTATCAAAGCTCTCCCTCTTTTGCTTATTGCTAAACAAGTTAAAGCGGGCGGGCTTGAGAATCCCATATATCACGAAACCATAGTACTTTTTTTTAGTGATATGTTAACGATGATTATCATATTGTCTGTACCCATTATAGTCGTTTTTTTAGTTTATGGTGGCTATACTTACGTCACAGCCAGAGGAAATGATACTAAGCTCACTAAAGCCAATAAGATCTTTTTCTATTCCATACTCGGTGGCTTGTTTATTTTAGGAGGTTTTCTTATTTTGGGCATTATACAAGGTACCATTGATAGTTTTAATTTAGATGATTGATATGTTAGACTTTTATAAGCGGTCTTATTTTCTTTAGTATTTTTAATAATTTAAATATTTGCTCATGTTTATTAATTATGTTTTAGCAAATAGTACGGCAGAGGATGCGGCTCGAGGTTTTGTAGCGCAACTAAATCAAGCTATTATTTTCCCACTCATTTATTTGATGACCGGTGTCGCTTTACTGGTTTTTTTGTTTGGTGGTTTTGAATATGTAAGGAATGCAGCTAACGAAACTGAGCGTTCGAGAGGAAAGCGTCATATGTTGTATGGAATAATAGGCTTATTGGTGATGTTAAGCGCTTTTACCATACTTTCAATCGCCGCCGGAACTTTTGGTATAGACGTACCGACTTAGGCTCAAAAGTTTAGTACTTGGTACTGTTTTACTGGCATTGTTTCAGAACCTCCAGCCTAGCCCTTGTTTCCATGTTAATTTATGCTCTCTCGTAAAGTATAAAACTGGTTTAATTCATAGTATTGATAATAGCTCTAGACTAGCTTAGCTCATGTCAATCTAGAAAATATGTTGCAAAGACAAAGTAGATTGTCTAAACAAGAAGCGTAGAAAAATATTGGTATGTTTTGCTGCAGATCTGAGTACAACATAGACAGCGACTGTAGTCGGAATGAATCGCAACACAGTAAACATTTGGTATTAGAACATTCGAGTACAGATACTTGCGGAAATCGAATCATCGCCCGCAAAGAAGCTTTCAGGCGAGATAGAACTTGATGAGTCATACTTTGGTGAGCCACGGAAGAAACATCACGCTGCGTACAGGAGAAACTTGGTCGTGGTGCAGAGAACAAGATGCAGGTATTCGGACTTCTCAAGCGTGATGGCAAAGTATACACGCAGACGATAAAAAAACGCCTCGAAACAAAAGTTTATGCCGATCGTACAGCAGATCGTCCGAAAGAAATCGACTATTTATACTGACAAGTGGAAGAGTTACGTCGGACTCGTTTTTGACGGATATAAACACAAGCGCATCAATCACTCTAAAACATAATCGAATCGACGCGGTACTCACGTGAACGGTATTGATAACTTTTGGTCGTTTGCGAAGCAACGGCTTGCAAAGTTCAATGGTGAATCACGAAAAACTTTCCTGATTCACCCCAAAGAGCGTGAGTTCAGGTACATCCACAAGGGTGCTATACTAGAGTCGTTAGAGGATTTTATAAATCTCTAAACTAGTCTAGAGCCTAGTTTTTATTTTTTGTGGTGAGACTTTGGAGTATAGGAAGTTTTTAGGTGATAAATCAACCCTCTTTTTGCAAGAAGCTGATCAATTTGTATCGCCTATCTTTTCTAAGTCCATGGTGAGCCGAGACCTTCTTTTTCACTGAAGCAAAGTAACCATCGATGGTATTGGTGGTATTAGGAATATAAAGCTCAGGATACCGTAAGTAGGTAAATAAGTTTGGAAGATTAGATTTAAGTGAGTGTAGTGCCACCCGAACATTCTTGTGGGTATATTGTGGACGCTTAAGACCCAAGACAATGGTCTTCTCATTAAGGAAATGTTCCCATTTTTTCTCGTAGTCCCGCAGAGCTTTGGTGAAGGTCTGTTTAACTGTTTTATATATAGTGAGAGCTAAAGCTCGGAACTCTTTGCTAGCATTGGTCTTTGGTCTCCTCGTGAGATACTTCGTTACGGTCTGTATTTGGTGAAAGTGACACATCTGTACCGGTATATCCTTGAAAACATTCGCTAAACCACGCATACCATCAATAACGGCCATAGTGAATGTCCAACCTTTATCTTCCAGTAACTTGCGTCCGTAGTGGTAGTTTGCCACTCGTTCACTAGCTACTTCACTCCACCAAATGTTTC
>SKGH01000030.1 GCA_007117575.1 Candidatus Kaiserbacteria bacterium
ATCAATTAACACGAATGCAACATTACAAACCACTGAAAATGTATACCGTGTTAATAGGAATCAGACTCGAACACTTGATATAACCGTCCAGGTCACTAAGACCAGTGGTTCTGGATTGGCTCGTGTGACAGTACCAGAACTTGTTTATGGTAATGACGCAAACGATCCAACGGGTGAAAATGTGACTCTTGGAGCACCTGATTTCCGAACAGTTCAGTAGAATTCACCCATCTTTGGATAGGTGATTGAGTAGAAAAACCCCGCGCATATGCGTGGGGTTTTTCGTATGCAGGAAAAAATTCGCAAACACTAACTACTTAGTGGTACGTGAGCTAAAATAAAAAAATTGGGGATTGATTATTTATTTTATGGTTATACCCTATAAATTATTGCCAATTTGTAAATATGGATTATAAATAATAGGGTTTATAAGAAACTGTCTAAAGTCTCATCGAGGTTTAGAGTAGCCATGAAGACCAGAAACAATCTTGAATAAATTACACCACATGCCCTTTTATGAGTTTATTTTTGGAAGCAGAACGGCCATGAACATGTGTGCCTTTTGTGGTAAGACTTTAGACAGTTTCTCAGTACATAATCAGAGGGGTGGGTAAATCATGAATCATCAAGCGCATGTTTTTCAGATTTATAGCGGTCTCAAGTTAAAACCGAGTAGCAGTCGTTTTCTGGCAGGCGGTGAGATCATACGGGTGTGCGGTCAACTATGTTTACTGAAGGTTCTTTCAGTGTATCGTCCAACCGGTGTTGGTCACAGTATCTCTTTAAGAGATGGGCAGAAAACACCTTATGAAGTTGTTATAGAGGTCGATAACGACCTTAAGCCCATTGAAGCGGGTAAATCGTTCAAGATTCAACTTACCATGGTGTATGTGGTCGCTACGTATATTGACCACAAAAAGTTGAGTTTTGAGTCTTGAGTATTAAGCTGTTGGCAATATCTTTATAGTTAGTAAGTTATCTCAAAAAACTTATAAGTTTAGAATGGGTAAATAGTTAAGAGAACTAAAACCTAGTAGCTAATAAGCAACTGGGTTTAATCTTTTCCTGTTTTATTTTCTGTAAATGGCTGTCTTGTGATTTTTTTTTGCATGACAATAATCATTAAAAGTTTTATACTTATGACAATGTTTAATTTAAAAAAAGTAGCCTTGTTTGTGTGCGTACTCAGTGTTGGGGTTTTGGCACAGTCTTCAACCGCTTATTCTTATACTTTTGTAGATCAATCAGTGACCAAAATAAATGAAAACACTGTGTTGTTTGAGGTTAAATACCGGTTGAACTTTTTGAATCGTGACACTCGTACTCCTGTCCTTGCGTCTTCTAGATTGGGAGTAGATGTTCCGGTGGTCAGTTATTCTTTTGTAGATAAGGCGGGTGAGGAAGTGGCTGGGGTAGAGAGTGTGTCTATGGTCTTGAGTAGCGCCGGCTTGCACGGTAATGAGTATTATTTGCCGGCTGGTACGCCTGGTATTTTTCGTTTGGTTTCTATAGTAAGGACAGAAGCTGATTTTTCCACCGAAGGTTTGGCTCTGCGTGTAGACAGGTTACCTTTCACACTTATAAGTGATGAGGGGGAGTTTGACGCCAGCGTACCTAGTGATAACTTGCCGTCATACCGTACCGATTATTTCATGCCTTAAAGCTGTTTTTGCGTATTATTTTTATCGACACTGAATCGATATGCTTACATAAAGATATCTGTTATCTTTATGTAAGTAGGTGTGTTGATTATAATTTATACAACCTACGCGTTTCAGTGAGTTTTTTGTCGTAATCGTTGCTTGTGTCCCGCATTACTATAGCTTTTTTAATATTCACTGACGGTAGTTCGTTGCTTTTTTGTTGATAAACTATGTATGTATAAAAGCAAAAAGAAGTGTTTGGTCGGGATTTGTTCACTTTACTTAAAAGCGTAAGTCATAAAATAATAAAATATGTTAGGCAGATCAATAACTTTACAACTTGATAAATATCAGTTCTTACCGCAAGAAGCTATAACCGGTAAGGTTATACTCAATATTTCAAAACCGGTAAAAGCAAAATCATTATTTGTACGTTTTGTGGTGCTTGAAAAAACAAGTAGAAATAGAGTTGGTGGTTTAGGTGCCGGTCGTTCCGGTAACAGAGGGATAGGTGTATCAGCCGGTGGTTCTACTGCCAGATCTACCAGAGAAATATTCAGGTTTGACTTACCGCTAGATGGGGAGCGTGAATATTCGAGAAATGAAGAATTTCCATTTACTATGCAGATACCACAGGAAGCTTTACCAAATGACATGCAGAATATGCAACAAATGGGAGGTGTTTTAGGAAAAGGTCTTGGTATCTTGGCCAGTATGTCTCCTCTAGGAAATACCACTAGGGTATATAAACTACAAGCCAGATTGAAAGTACCGTGGGGCATTGATACCAAAGCATCTACAGATATCACAATACAGGTTTAGCTTTATAAAGATACGCTTAAATTTAAAAATACTTTATACTACGGAATTGTTGGTAGTTTGTTGTGTAAGATATATTTGTATCATGACTTACGCGTTTCTGATGAAGTTCGAGGCGCTGAAATTCGCCAAACGCGTAAGTCATGAAAGTATTATTAAGCCTTGGTTAGAAATGACCAAGACTTAAAGCTCCAACGAAATGACCTGCCTTTGCTTAACCACAAGGCCAGACAACAGTCATTGCAATGTCCAGCAACACGATGTCTAAGGTTACCGGTGACACCGGTATATAAAGTGCCGTTGCGCTTGCTTGCAAGTATGTATACA
>SKGH01000024.1 GCA_007117575.1 Candidatus Kaiserbacteria bacterium
GCTCTGTTACCACGTGCGGAAACAACTCGGCAATCTTCTCAATATTCTCCTTCATCAAATCCGGCGTCTGCCCCGTGAGTTTTTTCATATTGTTCTATTTACTTAATAATGTTACCAATCGGTCGTTCATATAAAAGATATTTCGCCCAACTTTCATTGATGAGAGAATTTTTGCTTCAGCGAGCGCCTGCAAGTGTTTACTCGTAGTCGTATAGTGCATATCGAGCTCACTGGCCAGCCGTGTAGGGGTAATAATTGGGTACGTAAAGAGTGCGTCGACTAGCTCGGCTGAGTAGAATTTGGCATGTTCTGCCTTGACGCGTTCTTTAAGTTCGTGATGATAGGAAGTAACTGCACGGAGCGTTTCTTTTGTTTCTTTTGCCTGCAGGTAAAAACCTTGCAACATATATGTGATGTATGGTGTCCAGTCACTGGTGATAGAAACCGACCGAAGTAGTTCGTAGTACTCGTTACGATTTTTGTTGATGTGGTTACTGATAAATAAAATTGGCAAATCAAGCACCTGGTCTTGTATGAGTTGTAGCACCATAAGGATTCTACCAGTTCGACCATTGCCGTCACGAAATGGGTGGATTGATTCAAATTGTTGGTGTGCTACAGCTGCTCGAATCAGTGGATCATGTTTAGTATGTTCATTGACATATCTCTCCCAATCGGCGATGAGTTCGGGAATATTTTTCTGCAATGGTGGTGTATACAACACTTCACCAGTTTTAGAATTAACAATATGGTTCTGCTCACGACGATACTCACCACCTTGGTCAGTTATGAGTCGTTCGTGTATACCCAAAATAAGGCGATTTGAAATGCCAATAGTTGGCAACTGATTAGTCGCCCAGTAGAGAGCCTCACGGTATCGAAGCACTTCTTTGTCAGGAGTACGTTGCTCGTCTACAGGGAGTAACTGGTTTTCAAGCACCTTCGCAACTGTGGTATTGATATTTTCAATGCCAGACGATTCAACTGACTCTCGTGTTAAAAGTGGAGCGGTGAGCAACAACGGATTGGGTATCTGACCTGCTGATCCCTTAAGTTCAGCCAGCTCAACTCGTGCTTGTAACAGAGCGTCTGCGAAATCTTCGTTTCTGATAGTTGGTGCTGGAGGTAGGTGTGGAAGCTCAAATGGATATGTTGGATCAAATGACATATTACCTTTAATATATCAGTTATACGTGAAAAAACTAATATATTACTGTGAATACATTAGTTCAACTAATATATTCACAGTAATATATTAGTTGAAAAGCATTATAATAAGCCATCATTCTGAAATATTTGACAATTCAACTTGCTTGTCGAGCCAGTTGAGGCGGTAGCGCTCGTCGGGGCCGGAGGCGGGCGAGTCACTAAGCGCCTGCCTGAGCAAATCAAAGTCAATCGAGCGAGTCAACACACCATCCTCCCCTCTTCTCTGTCACCACTCGTGGAAACAGCTCGGCAATCTTTTCAATATTCTCCTGCATCAAAACAGGCGTCTGCCCCGTGAGTTTTTTCATAAATGTTGCTGTGGATTACTAATTATTTACAAGCTCTATCCTTCTGGTAGTCTTTAGCTACATTCGGGATTTTCCCGCGACCTCGCCCGCAAGGGCGAGGAATATTTTATCCATACAAATCCATAAATCCTGCTTTTAATCTTTGCAGATCAGTATCGTCGAGTGTCCCGACCTAACCGAGTATCCGACGATAGTCAATGGTTCGTACTTGATGGAGACAAGCTACATTCTCTATACCCCGATAGCGAAGTAATACGTACCAAGAACCAGTTTTTGCTTTTGTACTCGTTGGTACAACTAAATAAAACCATGTGAAAGTTTCTTCAAAATGATTATCGGTCGACTAAACACGGCACTCTTGCCATTGATTTCAGAGCCGATGTTTTCTCCTAGCGATGCCCACCAAATATCGCCAACCGAAACAAATGGTGGTTTGTGTGCCAATCCATCAAGCTGTACTTTTTTTTGGAAACCGCTTGTTAAAATCTTTCATACGCTTTTTCCTCCAAAATCCTCATCCCACGCACCGCGATTCTTACTATTTAAGTATATTTTCCACTCCAAAACGACCATTTTGAACGATTTAATTAAGCAATCGTTTCAAAAGCCATGTATACATACTCGACTGTAAATTTTCCGTATTTCGTGCATATTGGAGAGTATTAATAAGGGAAGTCGACCATTAGGACAATAACCTTTTTCTTATGACAGTTCACTGCGAACAAACTCCTTCACCTCTCGGGCAGTTGTGAATGCTTCATGCACATCTTTTATAGTGTATGACTGTAGTTTCTTTCGTGTAGCAAGGTGCTGTTCATTTCTTAAATTCCTGACCTTTTCTACTTTTTTATGCATATCTTTTGACATCATTCCTTTTTCTTTCAAAAATTCACAGATTTGCGAAAGATTTAATTTTGTCTTCCCATTTTTACCTGGCGTAAGTTTATACTGACCTGCTACGACGATATGCTTATCGCTAACGCTGTGTAATTCATGAAAAGGCTTTTTTAATTGCCAGTACGCATAATGATTCTTAATATCTTCGTCTGTATATCGCTCATCAAGAAGCGCAAACAATAATGCTTCTATAATAGAACCTGTATGGACGATAATTGTTTTACAAAACGCACTTTTTGCCTCTGCTGGATAATTTGAATCTTTAACAATAGTCAAAAGATGTGCCAGATGTTGAAATGTTTCCTCAACATTCTTCCGTAGTAAGTCACTAGCTAAGAAACCAAACCGTGACCTTGGCATATTTTTAATCGGCAATTAGCTTAGCAAAATCAGGAAAACCTATTTTTTCAAAGTATTTTGGGAGCTTCATGTCTTTGTCCGGCTCTTTCAATTCTGTTTTACGGGCACGTTCAAAGTCACCAACCGTCATACTAGCGATTGGCTTTATTATAGTAGTTTTTTTTGATACGTGCTTGCTCATATATTTACAATATACCAGCTATTCAGAAAAAATTAATACGTCAACCTGAATATGTAATTTCGGTTTTCAAATAACATTATTTATCTATCAACTTACGTAGCTCAGCCCGCTTCTCTCGTAACCGCTTATTTAGCTCCACCTTCTTGTTAAATTGACGTTCTTTGCGGATTTTATTCTGCAAGGCACTGATTTCTCGTTCGAGACTTTGGCGCTCTTTGTCATTGGCGACAACACTGGCAAAATCAGCAGTTGACTTCGGAGCTTCAGTAATAAAGGAAGTAATAAGTTGTTGATAGACTCGCTCTAAATTTTGGGCGGTAAAATTAAAGGTAACTGGTGCATTCCAGTCAGAAAAGTACCACCGGTCCTCACCGGCAAAGTGTAGCGAAATTCCGTAACACACCGCATCTTTATGAAAAAATTCATACAACACAGGATACTGAACAGTTTTATCGATAACTTTTATTGCCAATTTGGGGATATTTGGTTTCTTAAGAACAATACGAAAAATCTGTATTTCAGAAACTTTCTGCGTACTGGAGATATTGATAGTTTTTGGTGAAAGTTTATATTGCCACACAATCTGTTCGATGATGTCTATAAAATCACGTTTAGTGGCTGTGTTTACTTTTTTCTGACCATAAAACTTACTCTTAGGAATAACAGAACCTACAAACGCTTGCGATGGTAAAGAGAGTCCCATACTACTTGATAACAAAAAAGCTTATTAACTCGAAATCTTCCAGACCTTCGATATTACTCATCAGTGCTAACGTGCCACCGGGGCGAAACAGACTATCAATATCGCCGTCTTGGTGGACAGTAAGTATCGACTCAATGGCTCTATTTAACAATGCCGAGTAGGTGCTCATGTTTCGCCCGCCGTCTGTTTCTTGATTGAACGGTACAAAAAGCTCAGGTATCGGCTCGCTTCTTCCTTTGGCAATGGTGCGTATGATATCGAGGGTGTGCTTTACGTTTAGGTGTGTGGATATTACTTCACCCGATTGTTTTATGTAGACTAAATAAAACGGATGGAGCTGGTTAGTGTTGTCTATATTGACCGTATGATTAATGTTTTTAAGGACGTAAATCACTCCCTGTTCTATACCTCGCACAATACAACAAGGATTTAGTTAGGGGACACGTTATATGAATAAGTATCTGAACACAAAATAAATTCATTGATCCGAAATCAATGACGTGGTAAATACCTGAACAATATTCTTTCGTCACCATGACTTACGCGTTTCTGATGAAGTTCGAGGCACTGACCTAGCTATAGTTCCAGTAAACATTTATTACTAACGTAATAAACCAAAAAATGTTTTAGTCAGTCACGAAAGAATATAAATGACCACGGAAACTGGAGCTGGGTGAGGCGTACTTGGTGGTACGATGAAAGGTTTGAGTGACGAAAGCAACAAAGAAATTCGCCAAACGCGTAAGTCCTGTATAAATAATTATTTTTGATTTTTAATATTTACCCATTTTATAAGCCCGCTGTCACATTTTATCTTGATACATTTAAAATGTCTGTCTCGCTACCTTGTCGGCAGAGCCGATAAGGCATTAAAGCTAGCGGAATCAGGCTTTTTTGCTGACTAAGAATTCGGCTCCGCCGAAACTTTATTCTTTGTCCACTCATCCCCACCCATCCCTAGTTTCCATTTTAATTTCTACTCTACCTTAGAGTATTAAAACCGGTTTGACCCATAGTATTGGTAATAAATACTTTCAGGAACTAGGGCTAAGGGTTCTAGACGAACTAGTAAATTATTTTACTGGTTACTGAAAAGCTAGACAAAATCTCTTATGTGTGTCAGTCAAAATTACAAGTAATGGTGTTATAATGGTTGAGCCAGACATAATATCTGAAACAACATTTCTTAGACTACATAAATAAAAAAAGCAAGCATACAAATACTCGCTTTTATTGAAAATACTCATTCTCTATCTTGAAATGTACCAATGTAAAAGATCCTACCGTTACAATCAACCTCATTTAAAGGAAGCATGTTATCTTTACTAGACGAGACCAATATTACTGCACCACCAAATGGTATTTGATAAGTACCATCAGCATAATTGTTGTCAGCTAAAACTTTAATTACTTCTTCTTGCAAACTTTTGTCAATTCTTATCATGAATCTGTCTCCAAATAATTTAACTTCATTATAGTAAATTATTTATTTAATTTGTAAATACTTTTTAAATTTTTCAGTTTCTTCGTAAAAGAGCTTCCAATCATCGTCAATGTACTTACCAGCCTGATTTTTACTGCATACAATCAAATCTTTAGATCTGCCAAAATCTATAAGGTAAGGTTGAGACGAAGATGTATCTACCATAAGATTCCTTAAGTACAAATCGCCGTGAGCAATTTGAGCACTATTATGTAATAGTTCTATAAAATTTTCCAAATCAGACACGAAACTATCATAGTCAAATCCTTCTGGAACTGGATATTTATTCGCATAACAAATATTAGCTAAATTTACTGCCGGTAATTGTTCCATTATCAAACCTTTTCTTTCATTACCATATGCATCTAACGATTGAATATCAACAATCCCATACACTAACGGGACCCTTGTTAAACCTGGGTGAGTAACAGATGATGCACGTCTTTGTAAAAATGCTTCTTCATGTAGACTATTACCAAGATCATACTTATCAGAATTTTCACTATTATGCCTATCAGACACTATTTTTAAACACAAACCTCCTTGAAGATTGTAAACACTTCCTGCACCCCCTTTATCTATAAAATACTCTGGTGCTTCTCTAACCAGAGTTTGCTTTAATCCTTCCTGTGACCCTCTAAATTTAGATAAAGATTCAATACTAATAATCTTTTCTTCCTGATTCCTATTATTTTTAAAAACCCCTTCCATACAATATTTTAAAAACCTAATATATATTCCAATAATTAATCTGAATTGTTGAAGCTATCCTACATTTTAGTAAACCTATCAAAAGTACCTTGGCCAATCTTGACTAAAATTTATTTATTACATTCTTAAATTTATAAATTTATTTTAACACAATCTAAGGCTGGAATTACCTTTATTGTCAAAACTTAAACAAACAAATAATTTAAAATAGATTCACATATACGCACTTAAATACAAAAATTTTACAAAAAAAAATCAAAGTTTTTTATTTATCAAAAAGTTGCAAAAAATGTTGATAAAAACAGCAACTCTTAATATAGCTAAGCTATTCTGACATATTTATGAACATGAATTACCTAAAAGAACCTATTTTTCAAATAGGTTCTAATAATTAAAAAGTTGGTTGAAAGTATACTTTTAAAAATTGAGTTTGATCATCTCAGACCCGTGCCACCGCGTACTTTATCGCCACCAGTCTCAGTATAGTCATTGATTACTGCACATGCGTTATTAAAAACTTTAACATCAAGACCGCCGTATTTTTCGTTAAGCTCTCTAGATAATTGTTGTGTATCAACCTCACCCTCAGCTAAAAGTCTTTCCAACACAGCGATCTTATAATTTGTGTCTGTAAAGGATTCAGGTGCCTTGAAGGGATTTTCTTCCCGCAAAGTATCAAGTCTTGTCCTATAATCAAGTAACTTATCTTCAAGCTTGGTTACCAAAGCGGGATCCTTCGGCATGGTTAACTTGGGACCGTCTTCGGCCTGTTCTTCACTTTTTTCATCCCGTTCTTCAGTTCCATCTTCATTTGATTCTACTGGTTCTGTTTCAAAATCTTCTCCTAAATTTTGCCTTGGTGGTTGTTCAGACTGCATAAATATATTTATTTACTTTGCTAAGTTTATGTGCCTTACACACACCTAATAGTATACACTCTTCAATTTGATAAAACAAGAGCAACAATTTAAGTAAGTATCAAAAAAGACATCCCCAAACACTGAGATCTATCATATTTAAATTTTTCCAACCGTTTGTGTATAACTCCTATCATTATTTTTAATAAAGAAGTCAGATAAGAATTATACAAAACAGGAGGAAGTAAACTTCCCCGCGGATGACCAGCCCTTATGCGACTAATCAAAGAAAAGAAAAGTTAGCATAAGTAACCTGGGGTCTAATGCCCTCTAACCCACCGCCCTAAATGAATCAGGGCACTCCCTGTCAAACGGCGAAAGAACCTCCAGAAAAAGTACATAGACCGCCCTACAAAACGCAGAGCGGGTCTCGGACCCCTAAAAAAAAGAATGAACATCACTATACTTAGCCAAAATAAGACTATGTAAATTATGATGTATAAAAATAACAAATTTAAAGAACTAATCATTTCATTGCCCCTTTTCAGTTAAAAGATTGAGGTGTTGATAGGATAATTAATAACTTTCCTATCAAATTCAATTATTCTCTAAGAAACCACAAACTATATCGTTTACGGTTTCTATAAAAAATCCGTACCTTTATCTCTTAATTTAAAAATTAGCTAGTGCAGGCACCGCTTACTTTATTTAATCTAAACCAAACACTTGCAATCCACGAGATATTCACTTGTTTGAATATTCACGAACTCCAACTGTTGTTCGACGAGTACCAATCGTCAAACTAACCCGTTAACCACCTTTTTGAACAAGAGCGAAGCACTAGTGCTTCGCTCTTGTTCGCCACCACACTGCGACATCCACTTTGACAGCCACCACAGCCATCATCGGCGCGTGCAACGCCTCCCCGTTTATCCGCTGGGCAGCGGTTAACCCTCGCCCGAGATCCTAGTGGACCTCGATCCGGAACCACTGTATAGTGGCTCCTTCAGGAAGGGTGGTTACCCCTTCCTCGAGGCGCGGACCGCGATACTGGCCTACGACCGCGACGTCTCCCGACATAAGGGAGATAGTCACACGCCGAGCCGGTACCGGAAGCCCCAACTGAGTCGTGAAGACTGCAGCTGTAGACTCGTGTCCGACCGCCGACTCAAAGCCGGTAGCCAGAACAGACCGTGCCTCATTAAGCGAGAGCTCGCTCCACACAATAGCCCCTTTAGGGCCACACATGTTGAGCGAAAAAGCATTTAACAATTTCATTTGCTTTTCTCTCAAGTGGAGTTTATTTCCAGGATTTCAATTATGGGAGTCCATAACCTTATACCCGGTATTCACCCCGCTTAATGTTCTGCCTTTACAAATGGGTGACAGTTACCCACGACCTTTGGCACCATGCCTACCGGATCGCACGGCATTGGGTTAAACCCATTTAAAAACTCAAATACTTAACAAAAACTTAAGTATTTAAATGGATTTATCTTCAACTCCTAAAATATTGAGTGAAAGCATTGCGCAACAATGTTTTACTATACAACCTAAGTAAATTTTTAATAACAATGTTCAACCTTAGCAGACAATAGCTAGCTTAACGTCCAAAACAAGGTCTTTTATATTAACTGTTAAACAAATTTAAATTTATTATAGTGAATTTTTATGTATCCCTATTCAATTCAGTTGTTCTCTAAGAAACCACAAACTGTATCGTTTCCGGTTTCTATAAAGAGGAGGAGATAATCAACCACGAATAATCCTCCCAAACCAAAGCGTTTTTACGAGCGCCACCTCGGCATCGGTTTGACCTCCCACCGGTGCGTAAGGAGTATTCTTTTTTAACGAGGAATACACAAACCTCAATAGTGCTTCCACCTTAACCCAGTTGGCGCACCTGTCCGCGGGAAGTAGTGATAACGGAGATACTCACTCCGGACGCCAGTGAGGCGCCGGACGTGCTAGCTTATTACGGCTAAAGCACGTGCCGCCCTCGCAATCGTTTTGGGGTTATCTCCCCCTTCAACGACCACGAGAGCCGTCCGCTTATTCCCTGTCTCCTCTTTGGAAAACAGGTTGTCAGCGGCGCGGAACGCACGGGCATCAGCTTCATCCTTGAAGCCGATCTGCAGTCGACCCTTACGGGTCCATACTGCATACCGTGCACCGCGGGCGGCCTCGGAAAGGCAGCAGTCACCGAAATTGTCGCGGTACAAACGCAACCCTTCGACAACCACTGGCTCCCCAAGCTCGAGCGGTGAACTCGCTGCCTCGCACCAATGTGCAAAGACGGCAAGCTCTTCCTTACTCCCAACAACCCAGGGTCCCTGGGTGTGGGCGCGCAGGATCAACTCGAGCTCTGCCTCAGGTACATTTCCCCCCTGAGACAGAGTAGCCACCACGGCCATGGCGGGGTCCGGATCATCCCCACGGATCACTCGATCCGCAGCCTCGCTAAAGAGACAGCGAATGAGCTCTTCGCGGTTCTGTGTCATAGGACCCTCCAGGAACTAACGTGTCCCAGAATCAGACTACATTGTATTCCCTTGCACGTTACCATGCTAAGGAACAACCATTTTCGCAAATGGTTGACAACCATTGATCCCCCGGCGTCCCAGGGATCTCAATTGCCTTTTAAGTCTGACGCTCTCACGTCCACTATTTCTGATCGGTTAGCGGAAACCGTTGTCGAACCATTCGACACAAAAACTAAGAACAAGAGTTCTTGGTTTTTGTGTCGAATGGTGTAATAAAGAAGTTTTTATTCTCGAATTTCTTTATGTTCCTAAGAAAACAAGTAAAAACGTCCGCCTCGACACCTTGCCGGCAGTGCCGACGAAGCATTAAAGCTAGCGGAATCAGGCTTTTTTGCTGACTAAGAATCCGGCTCCACCGAAACTTTATTCTTTGTCCATTCATCCCCACCCAGCCCTAGTTTCCATTTTAATTTCTACTCTACCTTAGAGTATTAAAACCGGTTTGACCCATAGTATTGATAATAAATAATTTCGAAAACTAGGACCGAGGGTTCTGGACGAACTAGTAAACTTCCCTTAGCAAAAGCACAGGGCGTTTTGAGACAGGGCTAATAAACAATGCAATAAACTTTAGTCGAATCTATAGTACCAACTCTACATACCCGCCTACCTCATCTCAAACAGTAGCCGAGCATGATAAAGCGGAGCAATGTGAACTGCTCCAAGTAGCGAGCACTTAGCGCTCGCTACAAACTGGGCATTGGCCTTCCCGCCAATGCTCTCCAGGGTAAAAAACTTGGGGAATCCATTCCCCGCAACAGGGACAACGACGGTCAAAACGAGGGTCATCCCCACCCTCGCACCGAGGACAACCCTCATCCTGAGGGATGTCTTGCCCGCAGCAACGACACGTGACGAGCTCCGGCTCGTCACTGGTAAAAAACCGATTATTACCGCTCATGATCTTCTCCTCTTGGAGACCCAACTCACCCACAGCTCATGACGACTGCGGTCGGGCGCCCCTGAGGGCTGTTTTGGTGTGGAAGTGTCGCGCTGTATTGCGACATGAGATACGGTGGTGAGTGCCGTACCTCCTTCCGATGATTTTGGAAAGCTTCAACGAAGCTCCCCATGTCAGTAGAGCAAGCCGAGCGTAGCGAGGCGCTCCGCTTGTTTGTGTACCACTCTCACCACAGCCATGATCACGTAACTGTAGTGTGTTTTGGTA
>SKGH01000044.1 GCA_007117575.1 Candidatus Kaiserbacteria bacterium
TATGGGTGTGGTTTGTGTGATTTACTTTATATACAAGACTTACGCGTTTCTGATGAAGTTCGAGGCGCTGACCCAGCCCCAGTTTCCGTGATCATTTATATTCTTTCGTGACTGACTAAAACGATTTTGGTTTATTACGTTAGTAATACATGTTTACCGGAACTATAGCTGGGTGAGGCGTACTTGGTGGTACGATGAAAGGTTTGAGTGACGAAAGCAACAAAGAAATTCGCCAAACGCGTAAGTCCTGATATATTAAAAATGAAGCCACAACTTCACTTGCTCTACCAGTGTGTTTAGAGCATCGCCAAGACCGCGATTTTCTAAAAGTAATGACTACGCCTAATCATTTTTACGCAGTAAATCGTGTTGCGAAGTGCCATTTACCAGTATTTCCTCTTTACGTGGAATTGGTTGTGGAGCAGGCTGATAAGCCTGAGTATTTGCACCGGCTTGATTATCAACCCTTGGGTTGTTTTGTGGAGGGACCGTCTCATCAGGTCTGTTAATTCCTTCGGTAACTTCTTCGGCTGAAGACCACCCAATTGTTTCAGTATCGTCACCTGTTTTTTGTAATGATTGGCTGTTTTCTTCATCACGTTTCTTTATTTCACGAACAAAGTCATGAATATCTATGACCAGATTTCTGGTCTCTTCCTCCGATTTAGCGAATTGGGAAAGCCATGACTCCAACTCAACTATGTCAAATATGCCCACTAAGTGTCTTACGGTAGCAATACCCAGTTGTCGCTTTTCTTCCACTTTGTCATACTTAAGAGTAAGACGACTTATGAACTCAGTTACTTCACTTCCGTCCATGGCTTGCTTTACCGTAGGTGGTTGATGTTGATAGGCTTGGTATATGTATTGTGGTTTATCATTCATAAGCGATTATGGGTTGCTTGTTGTATTTGGAGATGGTGTTTGTACATTAAGATCCATCAGTGCCAAATTGTTATCGAAAGCAGTCTTCCACTTTTTAAGTTCTTGAGTGTTACTAACATTATTCATTGTTAATAAATGACCTTTAAGAGCTTGCTCAATTTCAGATTTTGCTTGATCGCTAACATTGTTTCTAAGACGTTCCTCCAGCATAGCCGGAGTTATAAAATTATACATGTTTTCATCAGTAAATATTTCTTCTGGCATCTTACCTATCGTCTTAATATCTGAATTACGTATAAGTGATGCTCGTATCTTATTTTGATCATTTTTTGCAGGTCTTCTTGCTTGCATTGACTGATGTACCTCTGCACCAACAACCACTGGAGCTCCCTTTTTAGCAACGCTCTTAATGGCTTCAGAGCGGGCTTGTTTAGACTGGTTTATGGTCCGGAAGGCAACATTGCCGGAATTTTGCATATACTCATAGTCTTTGTCGTTTAGGTGCATGGCTATAGCTTGGTTTGTTAATATGCCATGATCTAGTTCCTGCTTTTCTTTAGCGGACATACGTCGTACCACTTTACCTAGATTATCCACTGCTTCAGCATAGTCTTTTGATTTAGTCCCCGAGTCTTTAAGTTTTTTTAATAACATCTTAATGTCTTGCTTGTTTTGATTTTCTTCAAGAGTATCAGCGGCCCTTATGTTCATACGCCTTCTTGCTTCTTCATCCTTATCCTTAGTGGTACCGGTACCAAATTCAGTGCCCCGCATTTTTTGCGACATACCCCTCACTACTCTATCAGCAATCAGCGAAGGTTCCCCACCATTTTTTAGAGTATATGCTTGCACTCTGTTTAAACCCTTTTCAACCCCCCTGCCGATACTGTTAGCTACCCATCTGGCTCCTGAGCGAGGGAAATAGGTAATTGTTCGTGTCGCTTTATTTACACCTGAGATAACCAGAGTTGAGCCAACCATACTCATCTGTCTACCAACCAGTAAAGCCGCTATCATAAAACCAAGTGAGACAAATAAGAACAGTATCATAACCACAGCGCTTGAATTTCCTGATAAAGCGTCAGCATAATTCGGATTATCTGCATCTATAAAATCCTCAGCGTATTTCAACATATTTAAGGTGTAGAACGCCAAGTAAACCAAGAATAAAAAGGCGGGAGCAAAAAAGCTGTAGCTTAATAAAGCACTTTTCCAGCGATCAGCGTAAGACTTTAACGGTGGTATTATCCAACCCAGAAACATGACAGGTGAGAACATCATAAGTAAGACTAGAGCAATAAAACGTATGGTAAGCATCACAGCACCGGCGGCAAAGATGAGTCCGGTAGCGATGAGAAATATCATCATAATTACTGAAAAACCAACAATACCTCCTAAAGCAATTTTATCTTCATCGGAAGCTGGGACAGCAAAAGTCTGTAACTGAATCAAGTTCATAAAGTAACTTGATATGCCGTCTCTGGCAAAAACCAAACCCTCGTCACTGTCTGTCGCGGGTACGAAGGCGGCGTTATAGATTTGAATAGCCGCTACGTTAGAGAAGTCAACCACCAGCTTGGTTATTAGCAAGCTGAAGTTTATTAGTAGGGCGGCCATTATCAGTAAGGCAAGCTGGCGTTTGGTGCCGGTATCGTCTGCGTTCCAGATGGTTCTTAGACCCAAATATATAAGGGCAAAAATGAAGGTTATGTTTATGGTGTCGCGTACTATTGTCCAGATCATGTTAACCGCTATTCCCAAGTTGCCATTTAACCATTCTCCCATTTGTAAAACAAAAACATTGACAGCGTGGTTTAATAACCAACCACCAGCCCAAACAAACAGACCACCTATAGTTACAGCTATACCGTAAACAGCTTTGTTAAACCGGCTTTCAAACCATCCGGCATTATTGTTAATGGTGGGGTCAAACTGATCTAATGTATCGCCTGCAAGAATTTCACCGGGTAGGAAAAAAGACACGAGCACAAACACCAGAAGTGGTAGAAAAAACAAAACATTTGTGATTATTTTTTTGTGTTGCGCTCTTGCTTTAAACATGACTTACTTTGTGGTTATTGTGTCTCAAATACTTACTTATATACTTTATTTTTACGGGGCACCTTCTGTACATTTACAACTACTGCAAGTTGATACCGCATTTGTTATAAGCTGGTCGGCGTTATTTATTGCGTTCTGGAAATCACTGGCTGATTGTTGAATATCTGTTTGTAATAAATTTATTTCTCCATCTATACTTTCTATTTCTTCAGTTATACCTACCACTCCACTACCTACGTTGTCCAAGTTTTGAAGAGAGTCATTATCCATCCTTATTAAATCATTCACAGCATTTCGTTGAGTATCAATTTCGTTATTTATACTGTTTGCTGTGTTGCGACTAGCAGTGATTTGATTTTCCCATGTTTGAAGTCCTAAGTCTCCTTTCTGAAGATTCCAGCAGTTTTCGCATTCAGTACAGGTGGCATTGTTTTGAGGGGGAGTCCATATTTCTTCTTCACTATCAAACCTATTGTATACACGGTTTATTTCAATTTGGGCTGAATCTAAATCACTTATCACTCCGCTAACTCTATCACTTAGTCTATCTAGTTCTTCAATAAGTCCACCAAAACTTGCGTCAACTAAACTTCTACTATCATCCTCAATTTTTTGTAGTTCATTTGGATCTACACCCCTTAAACCACTGCCTCCCATTATGTTTTTGGTGGCGAGCCATGCAAAAGCGGCCACTATTACTTCTGATATTTCATCTGCAGCGATCAAGTTTTCCTGCCCGACGGTAAGTTGAAAATCAAGAGCTTCCGAAATAACCCTACCCGGTGTGACTATTTCACAAGTGGGGTCAGAAGCCGGTCCGGTTTGTCCCCTTGAGCCTGACCCACCACTAGCACAACTTTTGAAAGAGAGGAAGCCACCACTCCACTGCAACTCCGTACGCTCATTTTCTTGCACACCAAGTATGTGGTCAAATAAAGCCCCTTCCGCTTGTAAATAAGCACCTATAGCAGTGTTACTTGGCTCCTGTGTCATAGTAAACCAAGCGTCCCAGCCACCTGAAGCGAAATCTCCAGCCAAAAAACTTTCCACATTTTCTGTAACATCTGCTAGAGTACATTGTGCTCGATACGCGCTGGTACCGGTACCGTCGGTAGCAGTAAGTCCACCCAGTGTCCCAGTTTGCCAACCTGCTTGCAGGGCGAGACGCACGTCTAATTCAAAAGGGGTACAAAGTTGTGCTAAAAAACCATCACCGACAATAAAATCTTGAGCCAGATCGTCAGCAATGGTAGCCATAAAGTCTGACAGGTCAACTACAAAAGCAGGATCACCCGCAAAACCGGAGTTTACCCAAGCTACAAAACTGTTAACAATTTTAACCAACAAATACTTGGCTATTGCCCAAAAAATCTGGTCGGTTATGGCTTGTTTTGTTAAGTGAGCTGAATTTATACCGGTATGTACAAGTTGAGTGACTTCTAAAGCATAAGCACCATCTGCCTTTTTTACTGTACCGTCTATGGAAAAAGGAGCTAGGACCATTGTCCAGATCATGATGGTGGCCAGTAAAGCGGTTTTTATTTTAGGTATTTTTTTCATATTTTTATCGGATAATGGTAGACATTAGCTTTGTAAAAGTATCTTCTTCGCCAAATTGTATTCGATCTTCATCTATTAACTTTTGGTATATGTCAGCTAATGACTTAAGCATTGCTCGCACGTCTTCATCATACGTTTTTAGTCTAATAAAAGAAGCCAAAGGGTCTTCAAAGCTAAGCTTCATAGCCTCGACACTGTGAGCCAATGCAAAGTAAGTGTTTGCCATATTTAAATGTTCCTGCACATAGGTGCGAGGTACCGGTGTTTGTATTATGTCGTTTGCTAAACCTCTGTATGCCAGTAGGATGGGTTCCAGTTCACGGAGTTTTTGTTCGTCGTTTCTCACCACTGTATCGTGTAAGACAACCGTCTCGGGATTTCCTTCCAAAGGATAGCGGAGTATTATTTGTGCCAATTGATTGCCGTAGTCACGTATGGCTGATCGGCTGGTGTCAGGGTTTATTTGTAAATCTCTGACACTGTAAAAATCCGGCTCAATATCGACTAGTGCCTCATCTATGAGGCGTTCCATGATAGTTTCAACATCACTACCGAAGGGACCATAGTACTTACTCCTTATAGTACTTTTAAAGAAATCCAGACCGAACCTTTCGCTTAATGTCCCGTCTGATACAAACTCTTGGGTTGTCGGTTCATACGTTACCACCAAAGGTTCTGTGCGTACCAAAGCCGCCTGCCAGTCCGGTACCCCACTATAAACTGAATCTGTAACCGGGATAAAAGTACGTAATGATTTACCGGTGGTCACAGCGACCGCGACTGAGTCGACACCACTTTTTTCTGATTGTTCAGCTAGATACATAGCTGACACCACAAACAAAATACCTATAACTATTGATCCACCAATACGGATGTATGATTGCTTCATAGACTTAATAACTATAGTATAGCAATTATTTTATTAAGAAAATCAATTATCTACATCAAACTGTGGTTATCTACACTCTGTGTAAAAACGCGTAAAGAGAAAACCATTTATCCAAACTCACGTCTTCGGCTCTTGTGTTTGGAGATAAACCCGCTTTATTAAGAGCCTCAAGAACAATACTTTTATCGTAGACGGTGGTCAGATTTGTAACTAATTGTTTGCGTTTTTTGCTGAAACCCAGACGAACCAATGAAAAGAAATCGGTTTCTGAGTATTTGTAAAAGTTATCTTTACTTATGTTTTTGATAAGCACTATGCCAGAGTCAACTTTGGGTTTTGGTTTAAAATATTGACGAGAAACGGTTTTGGTGTAATACGGTTGCCCATAAGCTTTAACGGAAATAGATAACAATGATTCCTTTTCTCCTTTGGAAAGGTTACAGCATATTCTCTTAGCTACTTCTTTTTGTACTAAAAAGACCAGACTGCTAGGTTGGTGACGGTCAGTTAAGAAACGGCGAAATAACCAGCCAGACATATAATAAGGAATATTCGCCACGATTTTATAATCACTACCATAAAAAATTGTGTCGTTGATGTCGAAATCTCTTATGTCGGAATGAACAAGGGTGAGTTTGCCGTTTTTTATTTCATCGGAAAATTTAACGTTGAGTAGTGAAACTGACTCGGGGTCAGTCTCTATTGCCAGCACTTTACCTGCTCTTTTAAGTATTTCTTCGGTTAATACTCCCGTACCGGGGCCTATTTCCAATACTAAATCTTTCTTACTTAGTTTAGCTGTCTCACACATCCATTTTGGCACTGTATCACTCGTTAAAAAATGTTGACCAAGTGAACGTTTGGGTCTTATTACGTTTTTCATTTCAGAAAATGTTAATATTTATTCCTGCTTCAAAAAATTACCTCTCAAAGACTCTTTTGATGCTGGTAAAAACATAGTCAATCAGTCTAAGAATATAGTCTTTTCGAAACCGGATGAATAAAGAAGTTGACCTTTAGGGTCGGGCTCGAGGTGGTCATCAAGGTCTGATAAAAATGATGAGGGAGACTGTACTTGCCTGCTTCCAAATATGGTTCTGGTTTGAGCATAACTAAGAAATACCTGCTTTTCAGCTCTGGTTAAAGCTACGTAAAAAAGCCGCCTTTCTTCTTCATTGTCAACTTTTTTTTCATCAAGACGTTCGTGCGGTAACAAGCCTTCTTCCAGTCCGGTAATAAAGACATGAGAAAACTCCAGACCTTTTGCGGCGTGTATTGTCATAGCACGAATACGGTCCGTTTCATCTTGGGTACTTTCTTTTATCTCGTCCTGATCGCTTTGTAGCGCCACATGTTCTAACAAAGCTACCGCCGATGACTCATGACCATCATGGCCATCATAGTAAGTGGCTAAAGTTACCAGCTCTTGTAAGTTTTCCATTTTTTCCATATCTTCTTCGCTTCCGTTCTTCTTAAAATGTTGTTTTAAACCACTTTTATCGATTATTTCTTTTATGGTATGAGAAATTGGATTATGTCTTACAATTTCTCCTAATTCACTTATTAATTTTTCAAAACCTTCTACTTTAGCAAGAGCTGATTTGTTAAGCGTGTCTCTATTGCCACTTAATATTTTTAATAGAGTCACTTTACCAATTCCTCTGGCGGGTACATTTATTATTCTTGAAAGGTCCGCTTGGCTTTGCGGGTTTAATGCTAAACGTAAGTAAGATAATACATCTTTTATCTCTTTTCTTTCAAAAAACCGTATTCCTATCAGTTGGTAAGGTAGGTTATGTCTTAAAAAGGATTCCTCTAAGGTTCTTGATTGAAAATTTGCTCTAAACAAAACAGCTATGGAGCTCGCTGGTATGCCGTCTGCTATCAACTCACTGGCAGTTTCCGCGACATAGTCCGCCTCATCAATTTCAGACTGGGCCGTAAACAATCTTATTTTTTCACCCATTGGGTTGTTAGTAAAAACTTTTTTAGGTATACGATTTAAATTTTTTTCAATTATAGCGTTTGAGGCAGATATGATATTTCCACTGGAGCGATAATTTTCTTCTAAAAAAATTGTTTTGGCTCCGGGGAAAGATTTTTCAAACTTTAGTACGTTGGCAATGTCTGCTCCTCGCCAAGAATAAATATTTTGATCCACATCACCCACTACACATATATTACCCCTCTTTCCGGACAGTTGTTTGGCAAGTAAAAATTGGACTTTATTTGTGTCTTGATATTCATCAACATGTAAGTATTGAAAGCGTTCTTGTAGGGTTGTGGAAATATTTTGGTTGTTTTTTATTAAATATAAAGCTTGTATTAATAAGTCGTCAAAATCAAGGGCGCCATCTTTTCGCAGTATTTGGTCATAATGTTCCCACACTTCAGCGGTTACCTGTTCTTTATACCCCTCAGTCTTTTCTTTGTATTGTCTAAGGTCAAGGGCTGAATTTTTTGCGTTGGAGATTTGTCCGAGTATAGAGCGTGGTTGAAATTGTTTGGGGTCATAACCGGCTTTCTCAAGAGAATTTTTGACCGCTTTAATACTGTCATTACGGTCGTATATGGTAAAATATTTGGATATACCCAAAGTGTGGTGATATTCTCTAAGTATTTTTACACCAAAAGAATGAAAAGTTGTTATCAAAGGAATACCGTCTGTGATGGTAATTTTGGCTTTGGGTCTGCTTTCGATTAAAGACAATACCCTATCCCTCATTTCTTTAGCCGCTTTGTTAGTAAACGTGACAGCCATTATAGAGTTGGGACTTACTCCATTTTCTATCAAATTTACAATTCGGTGTGTGATAACTCTGGTCTTGCCGGAACCTGCACCGGCCAATATAAGTAACGGACCTGATTTGTGAGCCACTGCCAAACGTTGCGATTCATTTAGTTGATGTAGAAAATCATTCATAGTTGATAACTATATCATAAAGGGATTAGCTAAATTTCATAAACAATTCGAAGCCCCATTTAGTATCAAATGAATTGAAATTTAAATAATGGTTTTGCAACTGTTTTTTGGTTATGACGAGTAAAAAATTTACAATTCCATGACTTACGCGTTTCTTATGAAGTTCGAGGTGCTGAGGAGCGAAAACCTGAGGCGTGCTTGGTGGTACGATAAAAGGTTTGAGTGACGAAAGCAACAAAGAAATTCGCCAAACGCGTAAGTCCTGAATTCATTAATCATTTTTGTGTTTAAATTTTGATAGTAGATAGTTTAAGCTCAATTAGTTGTGTCTCCCGTTAAGTAAGTATTCGGGTATTTTAAACAACGGAAATTTATAGTTTGTGACTTAGCTAAGTGAAATAAATTAACGATTTAAATACAGTATACTGCATAAGTCAATTGACCTAAACAGCTGATTTAGTATCATTGTTGTTGTACCCTGTTTCAGGAAAAGAAAATAAGAATTTTCAGTGAGTGAATAACCGTATCGGAAGCAAAGAGCGGTGAGTCCAAGTAAATTTAGATTATAAAACGGAACAAGCAAAAGGTTGAGTTTGATAAAGGTCAAAAAACAGATAATCAACCGACATATTTTGAAACTGATAGTAGAAGCTGTGGTAAGGCTTCTGTGGGTAGTAAGCGTCTACTTTTCGTTTATGCATGTGCCATAGTTATGGTCTTTTTTGCTTTGGAGGCACAAGCAAGTATTTCTCAGAAAATAAGTGACCTTTTTTCCTCTAAAGAGATTAAGGGTGTGATGATTGATGAAAAACACAAGACCATGTTGTCTGCTTCTTTATTGAGTGCCACACAAAACCCGGCTTCTTATTCAGGCGTTGGTGGCGGTGATGTAAAGTACACACAAGGTGCTTTGATATCTAACGGCCCCGTTGATGCCAACGCAATAGCTTTATCTCGAAACAGTAGAAGAGGTGAGATAAGTGTGCGTGTTGTTAGAGAGGGAGACACTCTTTCTCAGATAGCACAAATGTACGGAGTAACTGTAAACACTATTATGTGGGCTAATGACCTATCAAGCCCGACAGACATCAGGAAAGATCAGGTGTTGGTTATTTTGCCGGTAGCAGGTGTTAGACACACAGTTAAATCCGGAGAGTCTTTGAGTGCCATAGTTTCAAAATACGAAGCTGATTTGGATGAAGTTTTGGAATACAACAGTATGTCAGAATCAGAGAGTTTAGCTGTAGGTAGTGTGCTGATAATTCCAAATGGCGTGGTAGAGGCGCCGGTGAGAATAGCCAGTCGCCCTACACCGACCAATGTGTCAGCTTCACATTCCGCCTCTACTGTTAGTGGTGGTGGAGCTCAACTATCTCACCCTCTTCCAGGGTCAGTTCGTACTCAAGGTCTACACGGTTGGAACGCGGTTGACTTCGGGGCTGCTATCGGTACTCCTATTAGAGCATCAGCAGCTGGTGAAGTCGTGGTTGCCAGAGGTAGTGGTTGGAACGGTGGCTATGGAAACTATGTGGTGATACGTCATGGAAACGGAGTACAGACTTTGTATGCTCACATGCATCAAGTACAGGTTTCGGCTGGTCAGTATGTCGGTCAAGGTCAAACTATTGGTACGGTGGGAAATACCGGCCGATCAACAGGTCCACATCTCCATTTTGAAGTACGTGGTGGCACTAACCCGTTTTAATAATTTAGAACCCGTGCTTTTGATGAAGCGGACAATTCTTTTAAAGACATGACTTACGCGTTTCTGATGAAGTTCGAGGCGCTGACCCAGCCCCGGTTTCCGTGATCATTTATATTCTTTTGTGACTGACTAAAACGATTTTGGTTTATTACGTTAGTAATAAATGTTTACCGGAACTATAGCTGGGTGAGGCGTACTTGGTGGTACGATGAAAGGTTTGAGTGACGAAAGCAACAAAGAAA
>SKGH01000019.1 GCA_007117575.1 Candidatus Kaiserbacteria bacterium
TATGAGTTGAGTGGCGACTTCACTAACTGGTTAGCGCGTTTGAATATACCAACCATAAGTGTATTACTTAGTGACCACTTTGGTTTAGAATGGGAAAAGAATCTGTCAGGAATTCGCGCAGTTCTGAATCATTACGATAGGTCATGAGAAAACAGTCACCTAAATACAACTTTGTATTTATATCGGGGATAATTATTATCCTGCTAAGCGTGGGAGTTTGGTTGTGGTTTTATACGAGTGAGGATATAGATACGGACGTAGTTATGGTTCCGCCTGAGATTGAGGTTGAACCGGAGCCAATTCCTGACCCGTTTCCGGTAGTACGTTCTTTGGGCGAATCAGTCGAGGGTAGAAATATAGAAGTTTATTCTTTTGGAGACACTGAAAAAAGGGTCTTGTTGGTGGGTGGAATACATGGTGGTTATGAGTGGAATAGTATAATACTGGCTTACGAAATGATAGATTATTTGACTGTTAATCCAGACTTTATACCCGAGGGTATGTCAGTTGACATAATACCTAATTTAAATCCCGATGGTCTGTATGTGGCCACAGGTTTGGAAGGTCGTTTTGTTTCTACGGATATTAAAGATAATTCAATGCATCAGACTGGTACGGGACGTTTCAATGCCAACGATGTTGATTTAAATAGAAATTTTGATTGTAACTGGGAACCAAGAAGTAGCTGGCGGGGTCAGGTGGTAAGTGCCGGCGAGGCACCTTTCTCAGAACCGGAAGCGATTTTACTTAGAGATCTGGTGTCTGAAAATAAACCGTTAGCGGCCGCTTTTTGGCATAGTCAAGCCAATAACGTATACGCCTCTGAGTGTAATGACGGTCCATTGCCTTTAACTTTAGAAATAATGCAGGCGTATGCTGATGCCGGTAATTATGGGGCGGTTCCTGTTTTTGATGCCTATCCTATAACGGGAGATGTGGAGGGTTGGATGGCAAGTGTGGGTATAGCCGCTATTACTGTTGAGCTGGAAACTCGTACCGATTCAGAGTGGGACAGAAACCTAGCCGGTACCAGAGCAATGCTGGAAGCTGTTGACAGGTATTTGGCAGAGATTGGTGACTAACTTTGACATGATGGGCAGTAGTGTGTGCCTCTGCCGGCAACTTTTATTTTTTTTATTAATGTACCACAACGAACACAGGGTATGTCGTTCTTGCCAAAGACTAATAATTTTTCATAATAATTTCCTTTATTTCCAGCAGAGTCAACAAAGTCTCGAAAAGTGGTACCTCCCATTTTGATTGATTCACTTAGAACTTCGTTAGCGGATTTTATTAGTTTCACAGCTTCAGACTTAGAAATTTTATTTCCCCTGCGCGTTGGTCTTATTCCGCTTCGCCAAAGAGCCTCGTCAACATAAATGTTACCTAATCCTGCCACAAAGGTCTGGTCAAGTAATATGGGCTTTATCATGGCGGTTTTTCTTTTTAAACGTTGTATGAATTCTTTAACATCAAAATCGGGGTCAATCGGTTCGGGGCCAAAGCGGGTCTTTATTTGTTCCGTTTCATATTTATCGGCTATCTTCATGTAACCGAACAGACGCATGTCGTTAAAGTAAAGAGTACTGTTGTCTTCAAAGGCTATCGCTATTCTAGTGTGTCTACCGGGAAGGCTGGAAGTGTCTGAGTTGCTTATAGTGTGCCCACCGGCGTGTAATTTTCCTGATTCGTTTACATACAAAAGTTGCCCTGTCATTTTAAGATGGATAAGTAGAAAATGTTTTGAGTTTTCATTGATACTAATTATCAATAGTTTACCTATTCTATCTATCTTGGTTATCTTGTTACCAATCAGCATTTTCCCTATGTTTTTGTTGTGTCCGGTACTTTTAGGGTTAAAAACATCAATGCTGGTTATTTTTTGACCAATTAAAAACCTAGCTAATTGCATTCGAATAGTTTCCACTTCCGGTAGTTCGGGCATAGTCAAGATATATATTGCTATGTTAGCAAAAGATACTGATAATTATGATATTTTTATCAGGTTATTATTTATTTTCAATCTCTAAAATATTTTCAATTTCTTAAACCTCTTGATTTTACGTAGTATTCTTCAAGCAGTCCTCGGTATTTTCTTGATGCTTTTTCGTCTTTATTAACATAGTCAATCAGTTTCCATAAGCGATCCTCATAGAATTCTTCGGTTTTGTATAATTCGGCTTGAAAATCTATACCGTTTGGTCTTGGCACTATGAACATTTTGTCTTGGCCACGCAGGTAGCCTACTACATTGACGGCACTGATCAACTTGGGAATACATTCTGCTATTTCCATGGGGCTACCAAACTCCATTTCCTGTTCCACCATTTCAAACTCTTTGTTTAATAAAAATGTGTACCAAGCTACCAAGTCACGGTATTCATTTGGTGTCTCAATTCTTTTATGTTCTATCATTGTTATTTATTTTACCACAATTAATGAAACACTTTTGAAATAAATTAGGGCTAAGATATTTAGAAACTGTTTGGAGTCTCATCGAGGTCCGGAGTGGCTAAAAATATGAGCGAAAAACAAGGTGGAGTCTGATGTGAACTGTCGTCCACAGAAGACGAACCGAAGTTTTGTAGCCATATTTTTAGAACCTGTTTACGATCTCATCGAGGTCCAAAGTGACCAAAAATTCAAGCGAAAACCTGTGCTGGAGTCCGAAGCGTATCGGGA
>SKGH01000023.1 GCA_007117575.1 Candidatus Kaiserbacteria bacterium
GTTATTGCTGGGAGCAATGACAAAGTTTTGTAAACCGTGGGTCGCCAGTTCGAGTCTCCCGGTCGGCTCATGAGAATGCGGTTTCTTGATGAGTATGTTGTGAGCATCATGGTCTCATGAGCTTGGTTTGATGGTTGTGTATAAGTTAAACTAAGTGTATAACTGATAAAATCGTGTATACTTTCTTGTTATGGGTCAAGAAGACATTTCTCATTTATTACCTTACGCCAGACGGGCAGATTTTAGAGTAGGTCGGGCCGGAGAATTGACAGGAAAAGATAGAAGATTCTATCGATTGTTGGAGATATTTCCCGGTGTTTTTTCATGGGCTACTCTTATTTTGGTAATAATCCTTTCTCATTTTGCGCCATTTGTGGCCGCTTATTTTATTATTGCTTTTGCTATATATTGGGTTTTTAAGACGGCTTTTTTGTCTTATCACTTGCGACACAATTGGAAGCGTCTGCGACATAATTTGTCTTTGGATTGGAAAAGTTTAATAAGTCGTTTTGAATATCAACATATTTATCATTTAGTCATTCTACCTTTTTATCAAGAAACCGATGAGGTAATAAACGCCACCCTAGAATCAATGTCTGAGAGTAACTATGATCTGAAGCGAGTTTTTATAGTTTTAGCTTCGGAAGAAAGAGCGGGACCGTCCGCGGTTAAAACTGCCAATCTAATGCGCGAACGTTGGGGTGACAAATTCGGTGCCTTTTTAGTTACCGTACATAAAGCCAACGTGCCCGGTGAGGTGGCCGGTAAGGGGTCTAATGCCACTTGCGCTATAGAGGAAGCAAGAAAACAGCTACTTGATACGCATGGTATAGCTTATGACAAAACACTGGTATCTATCTTTGATATTGACACGGTGCTTTATCCGGATTACTTTAATTGTCTTATCTGGCACTTCATTACTTGCGCCAGACCTTTAAAGAGTTCTTTTCAACCTGTACCCATTTTTAACAACAACATATGGGACGCTCCCGCTCTAGCTAGGGTGGTAGCCATGTCAAGTACTTTCTGGGAGATGATACAGCAAGAAAGACCTGAAAGGATGGCTACTTTTTCCTCACACTCGGTAAGTTTTCAAGCGTTATATGAGGTGGGTTACTGGCAGTCAAACATGGTCAGTGAAGATTCACGAATATATTGGAATTTATTGATAGCTAACAATGGTGAGTATGACGTGGTGCCACTTTCTTATCCTGTATCAATGGATGCTAACGCGACACATGGTTTGTGGAGTACTGTTAAAAATATATACAGACAACATCGTCGTTGGACGTATGGTGTGGAAAATTTACCTTACGTTATTTATCATTTTACGAAAAATAAGAAGATAAGAACAGGTAAGAAGATAAAAACCGCACTGCAACAAATTGAAGGGTATTGGTCTTTGGTAACAAATCCGATCATGCTTTTCATTCTTGGCTGGGCGCCAATATTTTTGGGTACGCAAGAGTTTCATCAGACCGTTTTGTCATACAACTTGCCCATTATGGTGCGGGATCTGTTAGTGGTTGCTATGTTTGGACTGGTGGTGTCTTCAGCCATATCCCTTACTATGTTGCCACCCAGACCTAAGCATAAGAGCCGTTTTATGTACATTGTGCTTGCGGTCCAGTGGATATTGGTGCCGTTTACTATGATAGTATTTAGTGCCATTCCCGGGCTGGACTCTCAGACTCGATTAATGTTAGGTCGTTATATGGGTTTTTGGGTGACACCAAAAACTCGTTTAGTATCACCAAGTTAAGGTTGGTTTAAGTAAGAATGTATAATAATTTAGAGTAGTAGAATGAATTTTGCATATAAATTGTGTAATTTGTAAAAATGGATATTAATCATAGATAAATATCATGTCTCCCTCAGAACCATTACCCAGAAACAAAAGACGATTTATTTTTGTGACAATGTGCGTATTGTTCATTATTCTCGTACCCTTGTTTGTTTTGTATGCTATCGGCTATAGGATAGATGTGGGAAATGGAGAAACTGCTTTTAGAGCGGTGGGTGGTATATATATAAATATAGGAGATAGTGATCTTGATCTGTATAAAGATGAGGAGAGGATAACAGACATGCGCTTGTTTCAGAGAGCGGCTTATATTCAAAGTCTTTCGGCAGGGCTACATCGTGTTCACGTTCAAGGTGACGGAGTGCATACGTGGGTAAAAAATTTACCGGTTTGGCCTCATTTGGTCACCGAAGCAAGAAGTTTTAACATGCCTATAGTGCCACAGATAAGGGTGGTGGGTGACTATCTTGATCTGGAGACCGGAGCGGGAGTGGTGTTTTCAGATGATATAAGCCCTTTTGCGGGGTTTGCTTCTACCACCAACCTTTGGTATGCCACCACCAGTACTAGCAGTATCACTCATGTTGCGAATAATGAACACATTTACGTGGCAGGACTGTTTGCAACTTCAACAATGAATCTTTACGAACAAAATCGTCAACCCAAAGAAAACTTTACTTTTGATCGCACACCTTTGGAGGATTTGAGCAGTAAAGCGACAACTACGCAACGGATTGGCAGAAATACCACTTTAACATTTAGGTCTGGCGAAGTTTATGCTAGTTGGACAGGTCCGTCTCGTTCTTTACCTTTTTACTACTGCTTGCAGTATCATGGGGCATCCTCCACGCGTGCTTTTTATGGAGATCATGTCTATGAAGATCTCTTAAGGCAGGGGGGTGATAAGGCGAACTCCTTTGTTTTAGGAGAAACGGTTTGTAGAAATGAGATAAGAATAGATAGGCAAAACAAGAAAATACTGTGGTTTGACCTGTTTCCGGATAGGGAGGATTTGGTTTTAATGCTGTTGTCAGATGGTTTGTATGTGGTGGAGATAGATGATAGAGCGTGGCAAAACGTACAACAAATCTACCTGAGTGATCAGATGAGGGTGGTAGTTGACGGTAGACAAATATATATAAAAGACGGCGACTGGTTTGTAGAAATATATACTGAGATCAGAACAAATCGTCGATAACCTGTTGTTATAGATAATCGCAACCTTTTGCTTTAGTTGAAACATTTGCTAATATATTTTTTATGACTCATATACAAATAAAGCCCGAATTAGGTCATCGCCATCCCTTATCTGGTATTGTAAGAGAGATGCGGGAGATTTTCAGAGAGATGGGTTTTGTTTTTGCGGAAGGGCCGGAAGTAGAAACTGAAGTAAATAATTTTGACAGGTTAAATGTTCCTAAAGACCACCCTTCTCGGGACATGCAAGATACTTTTTGGTTTAAAGATGAAGATGTCCCGGAGCCCACAGTCTTACGTACTCATACCAGTGCGGTTCAGATTCGTTTTATGGAAAACAATAAACCACCTTTTCGTATGATCTGTTCCGGAAAAGTTTTTCGTAACGAAGCCACTGACGCCACCCATGAAGCCCAATTTTATCAACTTGAAGGTTTGGTGGTGGGTGAAGATGTAAACCTAGCTCATCTTAAAGGTTTGTTGGAAAAGTTTTTCTTGAGTTTTTTTGGTGATAGTGTGGAAATGCGCTTGCGACCCAGTTACTTTCCCTTTGTTGAGCCCGGTCTGGAGGTTGACATGCGTATCAATAGTGACAAGATATCAAAATCGTTACGTGGTCGGTGGATAGAAGCCTTGGGAGCCGGCATGGTTCATCCAAATGTGTTACGCGATTCGGGGATAGATCCGGAGAAATATTCAGGTTTTGCTTTTGGTATAGGTATAGATCGTATGGCAGTTATGAAGTATGGTATAGATGATATAAGACATCTATACAGCGGTGACTTACGTTTAGTGAATCAATTTTGACAAAATTATCAGCAAAAAAGTATGAAAGTTATACATGAATGGTTAAAAGATTATTTGGGTGACGACACACCATCTGCCGAAGAGGTGTCAGATCTGCTAAGTGCCCATGCGTTTGAGGTAGAATCTATTGATGAAGTGGAGGGTCACACCGTGATAGATATTAAGATTTTACCTGATCGTGCCGCCGACTGTTTATCACATAGAGGAATAGCGCGTGAGATAGCTAGTATTCTAGATATACATTTGCTAAACGATCCATTTTCAAAAGAATTGGATATTAAAAATACTGATAGTATCTTAATTGACAGGGGCGAAGAAGGTACTGGCTGTGTTCGTTTCAGCACTTCTTTGGTGGAAGGTGTTACGGTCGGTCCTTCACCGCAGTGGTTGAGAAAGCGACTGCTGGCCTTAGGGCAAAGACCTATTAATAATTTAATAGACATTACTAATTATGTAATGTTTGCTGTTGGACAACCTTTACATGTTTATGACTTAGATAAACTTCCTTTATCTACGTCGTCTTCCGATAGTCCGTATAGTTTTGTGTTGCGTAGAGCTGTAAGTGGTGAGAAGGTCGATTTATTGCCGGAAGTACTTGGTGGTCAGGTTAAAAACCGTTGCATTGAGTGTTATGGTACGGAGCTGTTGGTCACTGTTGGTCCTGATAACACTCCGGTAGCTTTGGCGGGAGTAAAGGGTGGGCTGGTTGGTGCGGTTCAAGATGATACCAAACGTGTGGTCATAGAGGCTGGAAATTTTGATCCGGTCTTGACTCGTAGGACAGCTCGTAAGCATCAGATAACGACCGATGCCGCTAAAAGATTTGAGAACGCACCGTCTCCGGAGTTGGCACTGTATGCTCAGCGTATGGCAATAGACCTTATATTGGAGTTAGCGGGCGGGGAGTATGTGGGTACGGTTGATAGTTATTCCGGGCAGGAAAAAAATGAAGCGGTCAAAGTCAGCTTAAGACGTACCAATAGCTTGTTAGGTGTGTCGTTGACACTTGAAGAGGTTTCTTCTTACTTGCTTCGAGTTGGTAATCAAGTTGTTTTGGATAAAGAAAATGAATTGTTGTTTGTTACGGCGCCGTGGGAGAGAAAGGATCTTAATATAGAGACTGAATTCATTAGAGAAGTAGGGCGTCTCCATGGTTATTCCAATACCGTTTCTTTGTCTCTACCTGCTGTTGCCAAACCTCAGGTTGACTATAGTGTTTATTACCAAGAACTAATCAGAGATTTTTTAATAAATAAGGGATTTTCAGAGGTTATAACATATTCTTTCGTCGAGAAAGATAAGGTTTGCTTAAAGAATGCTTTAGCTAGTGATAAATCTTGTTTGCGTTCCGGTCTTAAAGAAAATCTGATAAAAGTTTTGGATAACAATATAAGACATAAGGACGAGTTAGGTGTTGATATTGTAAAGGTATTTGAAATTGGTACCGTGTTTTCTCGTGATGAGAAGGGAGTAAACGAGCAGTTTGTGCTCGCTATTGCCGGACGACACAAGGTTAGTGGAGTAACGGAAAAAGATAACGATTTTGTAAAAAGTGTATTTAATGAGTTGGCAGGGTTGTTAGGGTTGGATGTAGAGGTCAAACCGGAACATGGTGTTATTGAGTTGTCTTTGAGTTCCATATGGGATAAGTTACCTGATCCAACTGCAATAACGAATGTACCTGTTACTGTGTATAACCAAAAAGAGGTTGTATATACGCCTATTTCGTCTTACCCTTCCATGTCTCGTGATATAGCTTTGTGGGTAGGAAAAGATACAGCTCCTGAGACGGTTGCTAAGACCATAGCAGATGTGGCCGGACCCTTTTGCATCCGTGTGCGCTTGTTTGATGAGTTTAAAAAAGGTGATAGGATCTCTTACGCTTTTCGTTTGGTTTTTAAGGCAAATGACAGAACCTTAACCGATGATCTTACCAATCAGCAAATGTTAAAAGTGTACGAGGCGGTAAAAAATAAAGATTGGGAGGTACGTTAGTTGAAAAAATTTGTTATAATAGGCGAATATATAAATGTTTTAATTTTTAATAATACTTGTTTTAACGAATATTGAGGTTGAGTATGGGTATATCTTAAGTTTAGTTTTATGTATTTTGCTGTTTATTTATAATGGTTAATGTTTAATTATGTCTGCTAAGAAAAAGATCAATGATAAAAAAAAGATAACTAATGGTGGCTATGACGCCTCTTCAATATCCGTACTTGAGGGGTTGGATCCTGTCAGAAAACGTCCCGGTATGTATATTGGTACTACAGGAGTGGACGGACTGCATCATTTGATCTGGGAAGTGTTTGATAACTCAAGAGATGAGGCTATGGGTGGTTTTGCCGACAGAGTAGAGGTTGCTTTATTGCCGGACGGATGTGTAAGGGTTATAGATAATGGCAGAGGTATTCCGGTTGATATACATAAGCAGACTAAGGTGTCAGCCTTGGAAACCATCATGACCACACTACATGCCGGTGGAAAGTTTGGGGGAGAAGGCTATAAAGTGTCTGGAGGCCTACATGGAGTAGGGGTGTCAGTGGTCAACGCTTTATCTTCTTATGCCAGAGTTGATGTGTATCGAGATGGCGGTCACTACATGCAAGAGTATGCCATAGGTAAACCAAAGGCAAAGGTAAAGCGATTAGGACCTTCTGATTTTAATGGTACAGTGGTAACTTTCAAAGCTGATATAGATATTTTTAAAGAGGTTAATTATGATTGGAAACGTATCGTAAGCCATTTGCGCCAACAGGCTTATTTAGTGCGCGGTTTACGTTTGTCCATGTTAGACGCCAGAGAGTATGAAAAACCTTTATCTGTAAAAGAATTGGCTGATGTTACATATTTAAGTGATATGGGGCTGGAGATACCTTCGCAAACTTTTTATTTTGAAGGAGGGTTGCGTTCTTTGGTGGCTTTTAATAACCATTATCAAAAACCCATTCACAAAAATATCTTTTATGTAGAACGTGAAAATGTGGACGAAGCGGTTTTGGCGGTGGAGGTTGCTCTACAGTACGTAGACGATATTTCTCCTCGCATTTCAGCCTTCGCCAATAATATTTATAATCCCGAGCATGGTACTCATGTAACCGGTTTTAAGACAGCTCTGACACGAACTTTGAATAATTATGCCAGAAAAAATAATTTATTTTCTGCCAAAGAAAAAGACGCCAATTTCACCGGCGATGATGTTTTGGAGGGGATAACGGTGGTAGTGTCGGTTAAGATGCCAGAGATACAGTTTGAAGGGCAAACAAAAAGTAAATTAGGTTCCGTTGAGGCTAGAAGTGCGGTGGAGTCGGTTTTTGGTGAGGCTTTTAATGCTTATTTGGAAGAGAATCCAGATGACGCAAAAGCCATTGTCAACAAGGTTATTTTGGCGGTTAAGGCTCGTAAGGCGGCAAAGGCAGCTAAAGATAGTGTATTACGTAAGGGGGCTTTGGAGGGTATGTCTTTGCCCGGTAAGTTGGCAGACTGCCAGACAAAAAGAGCCGACCTCTCTGAATTGTTTATCGTGGAAGGGGATTCAGCCGGAGGATCGGCTAAGATGGGGCGTGACAGAAAGACACAGGCGATATTACCTCTTCGCGGTAAAATTTTAAACGTAGAGCGAGCGAGAATAGATCGCATGTTGGCTTCAGAGCAGATAAAAAACTTAGTGATCGCTTTGGGTACTGCCATAGGCGATGTGTTTAACGTTGACAAGCTTCGGTATCACAAACTAATCATTGCCACCGATGCTGATGTTGATGGTTCACATATAAGGACTTTATTACTTACTTTGTTTTATCGTTATTTTAAGCCACTTATAGATGGTGGGTATGTCTATATAGCGCAACCACCATTGTATAAAATACAAAAAAATAAAGAGGTCCGTTACGCGTTTGATGAGCATGACAAGGTTGCTATTTTAAAGGAGTGGGGCGTGGATACTGAAGAGGTTGAGGGCAAGGATTCAGACAATGAAGATAGTGAAGATACTGAAGATGCTAATGCCGTTAGAGATAAAAAAGGTCACAAAATACATATTCAACGTTATAAAGGCTTGGGCGAGATGAATGCTGAAGAATTGTGGGAAACTACCATGAATCCTGAAAATAGAATTTTGAAACAAGTAACCATAGAAGATGTCGCTAATGCAGATAAGGTTTTCGACATACTTATGGGCACCGATGTTGCCAGTAGAAAGTCATTTATTCAATCAAACGCTCATACCGCTAATTTAGACATATAGTTCAGTATAGCTCAGACTTGGTTTTTGTGGGTTTTTAAAACATGTAGTTTTTTCCACAGGTCATTTTACCTAAGACATGGAAAATGTACTAGTATAGTTAGGTGTTTTGTTTATATTAAAGACAGAATTATTAAAGAATTTAGATTATATTATGAATAATTTTTCACCTAAACAAGTAAATAGCTCTACCGGAATGAGTACCAAAACTGAAGAAAGGATGAAGTCCGTACTTATCGCCTCAGGATTAATATTGGCATCGGTAGTGGTGTTGGGCAGTCTTGTTATATCTAATTACGCTGAAGTGGCAACGATATATTTGAGTGTGTTGTAATTTTTAAGCGAAGATTATTTAAAATTAAGCACCACACTTATAATGTGGTGCTTAATTTTTTACTATCAGGACTTACGCGTTTGGCGAATTTCTTTGTTGCTTTCGTCACTCAAACCGTTAATCGTACCACCAAGTACGCCTCACCCGGCTCCAGTTTCCGTGATCATTTATATTCTTTCGTGACTGACTAAAACATTTTTTGGTTTATTACGTTAGCAATAAATGGTTACCGAAACCGGGGCTGGGTCAGCGCCTCGAACTTCATCAAAAACGCGTAAGTCATGACTATTAAACCATAGCTATCGTAATTATCGCACTTCCACTGCCCAGAGAAATTGATTGTTGGCAGGGTTTACATCTCCATCAGCTATGATTTTGACTTCAAATGGTTTTATGCCTTTGTCGGTAGTGACGGGCGAGCTTATGGTTATAACCGAGCGCTCGTTGGGTCTTAATGGTAACTGAGTACCGGATGAATATTTATGCCCACTAGGTAGTAGTACTTCGTAAGACCAGTTACCGGAGGTTTTTGTACCTTGATTTCTTACTTCAAATCGGAAACTCCCTTTTTGATTTTGGCTAAAGTGACTTACTCGGTTGTATTGACCGTTAGTGACGTGACCAACGTCTATAAATCGTGCAGATAGGTCTATGTAACCATCAGGGTCTGACGTTGGTATAATTAATACAGGGATGGTTGAGGATGGTGTGACGTGAGAGACTGTATCGTCAGTAACATCTGTACTAATTTCATCGTCAGTAACCTCAGGTTCCGTAATTTCAGGAGTGGTAACTTCAACTTCGCTTTCTTCGGCCGGCAAAATCAGTACCAGTTCCTTCGTGGTGGTAATGATTGATTTTTCTATGTCCTCGGGTAGGAAGGCGAGGGTAATAGATGTAGAGGTGGTGGCGTTAGGGTGAGAGGTTACTATCATAGTCAGGGAGCCAACGTTGGTCGGTATGGGTTTTGTTATTTGGCAGGGAAGATGGTCGTATTGAGCATTAGCAAGTGACGCTGATAGGGATAGATTTTCAACACAGTCGTAACTTATTTCAAATGTCCCGGGTGTAGAAGTCGTTGACCAACTTAGCGAGATTTCTTCATCTACTGAAACCACTTCAGGTTCTATTGTAAAATTTAGATCATCTACTTCTCGTTGACTGCCGGTTATAAGTGAGGAGAGGAAAGAAAAAGTCTGTGGTAATAGACCTACTATTTGTACTGCTAACCAAACTGTCAATATGACTAACACTAAAATACCAAGAACAGTCAGAGTTTTTTTAGTTTTGCTCTGTTTATTATTCTCATCAGGGTTATCGTATGGATTGTAGTCTATTTTATTGTTAGTCATAATTGTTTTTTATTTCTAAGTAACCGTCTCTATTTTTTAGAAACGTTGTTATTAATCAGTAAGCGAAGAGAAGAACATGGCGAGTGTCTAATTGAGTTGGTGAACATTCAGGTTCAACATTATTTGCAAAAGCACACTTAAGACATTGGTTGCTACACAAATGTACTAATACAAGCAAGTGCAAAAATATGTACTAAAATCAAGTATATAATGCCTTTATGTGGGAAAAAGTCAAGTACTCGCACAGTAACCCCTCACACCTGTGAACATCTCCCTTGCACTTCGTCAACCACCCTGTCACAATACTATCCATACAAACACAAACCATCTCCCACCACACAGAGTATGGTATGTCACTAACTAAACA
>SKGH01000095.1 GCA_007117575.1 Candidatus Kaiserbacteria bacterium
GTCTGTTAATTGTATTAATACTATCACTGAGTAATTGTTTTATTGTGTTGGTGTTGTGTATAAGTGACTTTTATCTGAGTTGGTTGTAGATAATAAAAGTGCAAAATTATGAAGTTATTAAACATAAGACACCATATTTCAAACTATGAAGTCATGGAAGTAATAAAAACGAGCATATGACAGAACTTTTTTATAGCATACAGAGAGCATAATACTAACTGTGCTTTAATAACTTATACGGGTATTTGGTAAGTATAGTTTTAAATTATTAATACCAGAATCAGTGACGTTTGTTTCTGACAAGTCAAGTCCATATAAATTTCTTAAATTTCTTAAATGTATTAAGCCTTTGTCTGATATATCATTCATTCCCAGGCTTAATAAACGCAATGATACTATTTTAACTATGTTCGATAGACCTTCGTCTGTTATCTTGTTTTTCCACAGGTCAAGGGTATTTAAATTTTTTAGATTCGTAATATACTTAAGTGATTCATCAGTTATGGTGCTGTTGGGAACTGCAAGCGTGACTAGGTTTTTAAAATATATTACATCTTCTAAAGAGTTAACCTCAACATTGCTAGCCGGAGCGCTAAAATGCTCAATAATTAAAACGTCATCTGACGTTAGAGGTTGAAAGGGTTTGTTCAACTGTTGTCTGACCACAGTCTCAATACCAAAATCTATAAATTCAATTTCATAAGCAGTAGTTCTATTGTTTAGAAAAATAACGGTGATTAAAAAAATGACCAATATAGATAGAAAAATAAAACCTAGAATATATCTCGCCTGTTTCTGTTTGAGTGCCATGTTTGATTTTTGGGTACCGGTTCAGAATCATTTTTTTAATTCACTCAGGGTTGTGATGTATACTTTTTATAAAACGCGCTACTCACAATTTTCAGTTATACAAATAAAATACTTTATTTGTATAAAGAAACTTAAGCTAGTTTAGTATCCAAGGCTGACTGTCGTTTACAGACCGTAATTGACCATCAAACAAAAGGTTATTGTCCCATTTGAGTGCTTCGGAGTTGATAGATCTGTTTGGAGAAGTAGTAGTTATTGACCTCAGTACATTTTCTCTTGTGTCGTACATAAATGGCCTGCATTCGTTCCAATTAGCTCTGTATTCACAGAAATGAAGGAACCGTTTTGACTGGGACATACCTACTACCCTTATCTCGTCATGTATACCCTGCACTACGGCTACGTCGTTGTCAGTGTCAGTAAAATTTGGTGCGAAGAGTGACAAAAGTGTTGAGTCCTTAGCCTCGGTTACGTAGTGAAGACCTGTTTTGTCTATCTTGTAACCGCTCACTTCTTCACTTGATACCGGGTTTATTTGGCTATCGGTTGGTAGTAATGATGCGGTTTGGCTGATGTTTTTGTATGTGGTGGATATATTTACATTGTTCCAATGTTGATAACTTATACCAAAAGCAATGAACGCCGCAGTAAAACCAGCTACGTACGACATAACCACCAACCCCGCCCTTTCGTTTCTTGAACCATCATCCATATTTTTTAATATAGCACAAATCGTAAATTGCAAATGGATTTATACACAGTTTTATTATTTTCATGACTTACGCGTTTCTGATGAAGTTCGCCAAACGCGTAAGGCCTGATTTTATTTTTTATCTACAGCCAATTCCAACAAATGGTTTACCAGCTGGTCAAAGCTAAGACCCACCGCACTACAAGCTTTTGGAAAAAGGGACTGGCTGGTAAGTCCGGGTTGATTATTTACCTCTAGGAAATAGATATTGTCTTCGGTTACTATAAAGTCTGATCGAGAATAATGTCTTAGTCCTACTGCTTTATGAATTGCTCTAGCCGCTTCAGCCATTTTTACTTTTTCCGAGTAAGAGAATCTGCCCGGGCAAACTTCTCTTGTCTTACCGCTATATTTAGCCTCCATGTCAAAGAAGTCAGAATTTTCAGGTGGTATTATTTCCACCGCCGGTAAAACGTAAACATCATCACCTCTAAAAGATTCCAGAACACCTACTGTAGCTTCACGACCTTTTATTCTTGGCTCAACCATCACTGACTGACAATTGTTAAGGCATTCTCTGATTTTCTCTGCTAAGTGGTCGGCTGAATAAGCAATATTGACACCTGCCGAAGATCCACTGCTGACAGGTTTAACTATGAATTCTCCATCAAACCGGCTACTCATGTACTGCGCCACTTCATTGGCATACCCTATCCTGTCTTGATCTATGGTTACGTGAGGTAGAATACCAATTGGGCACGAAGAAATGTATTGTTTGGTATATCCTTTATGCATGGCTAGTCTGGAAGACAGAGAATTGCTACCTGTAAACGGTACCGAGGCTCGTTCTAAGAGTCTTTGTATTTCTCCATCTTCACCATATTCACCATGTAATGCGTTAAATACCACACTTAAGCTCGATAAAACTATTATAGGGTCACGAACTATGCCGTTCACTAACCACTCTTTATCATGCGTGACTACAATGTCTGTTACTTGATTACGTTCATTCATGCGTAAGGCTTCCAAAACGGATGCTCCGGTGAGCATTGATACTTTGTGCTCTGCCCCCGGTCCGCCTCTAACAACACCTATGTGACGTGTAAACATAATTTATATTATATAGCATCTGATTTATTTAGACATCATAGCTTTTCAACTAAATTTTAATAGTTCTCTTTTTTCTATGATAGGCAATGGCAAAACGGTGAGCTTCAGCATTAGTTAAATATATTTCCTGTTGATAGCGTTCGGTCAAATCCTTTAAACCCAACAAACGTTCCGGTTTGTGAAATCTGTTTTTTACAACCGCTACTACGGGTATTACCACATTGTTCTCTCTAAGAACTTTTTCCGCTACTCTTTTCTGTGCCAAAGCCCCATCCACAACGACTATTTGAGGCAGAGGCCACTCTTTATGTTGTAAGCGTCTATTTATAAGTTCACTTAATGAGGCGGTGTCATTTGATTTTTCAACTGTTTTTATTTTAAAACGCCTATATTCTGAAGTTACCGGTTCCGAATTTTCCACCACAGTCATGGCGCCGACCATGTGCGACCCTTGTAGGTGGGCAATGTCGTAAGCCTCAATACGCAAGCGTTTTTCGTCACGGTATATTTTACTATCATCAGTTATTAAGGCGATATCTTGAATATGATTTAAGGCAAATATTTTGTCTCTGATTACTTTTGCAGTTTCAAAATCTTCTACTTTGACTGCCTTGGTCATTTCTTTTTGCAAATTGCTGATAACTTGTTTTTTGTTGCCATTGAAAAAAAGAGCCAGATGTTTAATGGTTCTCAGGTATGACTGTTTATCTTGTTTGTCAGGGTATAGACCAAGTTGTCGGTTAAAATCCATGCGTCCACGAGCTATAGAGGAACGTTCTTTATGTATTGGGTTTTTGGTATCGTAGAATTGAAACAGTCGTCTAACCAGCTTGAGGGCAATTCTGAATTGTCTTCCTTCCGGGTATGGTCCAAAATTATGCAATATCTCATTTTTATCGAAACGTTCAGTGACATCTTTGGCTCTTACTAATAAAACTCGGGGGTATTCTTCATTCGTTATAATCAAATGCAGGTAACTTTTACCATCTTTACTGCGTGTGTTGTAATAAGGTTTGTGCGTTCGTATTAGGTTGCTTTCTAATAACAAGGCTTCAAGGACACTATCAGTGATAGTGTACTCAATTTTTATCGCTTCTTTTACCATTTTTTCTATCATTGCTGACCGCCGATCTTTTAAATCATGGTCAAAGTAGGAACGCACTCTGGTTTTTAAGTTGCCAGCTTTGCCGATATACAAGACCTTCTTGGCTTTTCCCATAAAAAAATAGACTCCGGGTTTATTGGGTATTTGTTTGTGTTTACTAAGGTCTTCTTTTTTCATGCGTAAAGAGTCAGTTAACTTTGTGTTTTTGAATTTATTAGTGGTTTTTTAGAGTGGTATTTAAAGTAAGGGTTTAAGATATATACCGGTATGTGATCTGGGTGTTTGTGCCACATCTTCAGGGGTACCTTTGGCTACCAATTTACCGCCATTGGCACCGCCTTCCGGGCCGATGTCTATTACAAAATCCACTGACTTTATCAGGTCTAAATTGTGCTCTATGACCATAACCGTGTTTCCTTTGTTAACTAGCGCCTGTAGTATCTCGATTAAAAGACGCACGTCTTCATAGTGTAAGCCGATTGTTGGTTCATCTAGGAGATATATGGTCTTTTGGGTGTGTGGTCTATATAGTTCTGAGGCTATTTTTACTCTTTGCGCCTCACCACCAGATAGAGTGGTGGCGCTTTGTCCTAATTTCAAGTACCCTAAACCAACTTGCTTTAAGGTGTTCAATCTATCAAATATGGCCGGAATATCTTTGAAAAAATCAACTCCCTCTTCAATAGTCATTTCCAGTACTTCATGAATGTTCTTTTTCTTATATCTCACTTCTAGAGTTTCTTTGGTAAATCTTGTACCGTCGCAGACATCACAGGTAACATAAACAGTCGGCAAAAAATGCATTTCTACCGCTAAGACACCGTTGCCTTGACAAGCTTCACATCTGCCACCTTTAACGTTGAAACTAAAACGACCCGGTTTCCAACCTCTTGCTCTGGCTTCTGATGTAGCTGAAAACAGGTCTCGTATATGTGTAAAAGCGCCGGTGTAAGTTGCAGGGTTAGAACGTGGAGTGCGACCGATGGGAGATTGGTCTATCAGTATAGATCTGCCCAAATATTCAGTGCCGGTGAATTTCTTGCAGTTGAAGGTTTTGGGGCTACGGTGTCGTTTTTCAAGTCGCGCTTTAAGATTTTTATCGAGTATTTCATACATAAAAGTGGATTTACCTGAGCCTGAGACGCCGGTTATGGCAATAAAACGTCCAAGCGGTATCTTTATGTTCATGTTTTTTATGTTAAAGGCCTTACCGCCAACAATATGCAGTGAACCATTCTCTGAATTTCTCCGATCAGGTACGGCAATGTTTTTTTCGTGTCTTAGGTAAGAAACCGTGATGGATCCCGAGTTATTCTTTTTCGCTTCAAGCAGGTCTTTAAGGTTGTCAGCCACCACCACTTCACCGCCGTGAACGCCCGCTCCCGGCCCTATGTCTATTAGATAATCAGCAGCCCTGATGGTGTCTTCGTCGTGTTCTACTACTATGATGGTGTTACCCATATCACGTAATTCAGTCAGTGTTTTTATGAGTTTAGCGTTATCTCTTTGATGTAGACCAATGGTTGGTTCGTCTAACACATATAGCGCTCCCACTAAACCGGATCCAAGTTGAGAAGCCAGTCTTATTCTTTGCGCTTCCCCACCGGAAAGTGTGTTAGCTCGTCTATCAAGGGTCAAATATTCGATTCCGACATTTTTCATAAAGGATAGTCGCTCTATTATCTCTCGTAAGGCCGGCCAGGCAATTTCTTGCTCTGTGTCTGACAGTTTGAGTTCAGTAATGAAGTCCATGGCTTCAGAGATTGTCAATTTAGTAAAATCTACTATGTTGCACCCCAGACCACCTTTGTCGTCAGACAAATAAACACGCAAAGCTTCAGGTCTAAGTCGGGCACCTTTACAAGCGGGACAAATATCATTCTTAAATATACCCACCACACCCAGCCCGTTACATTCAGGGCAGGCTCCGTAGGGAGAATTAAAAGAAAAAAGGCGTGGTTCCACTTCAGGAAACGAAGAGCCGTCTACCGGACATATAAATTTAGCTGATAAGGTTCGATTTTTCTTATCCGGTGTTTCGATTTTGACCAATCCACCGCTTTCCATCAAGGCCAACTCCACAGCCTCCGACAAGCGCTCTCTGGAACCTTTGTTGTCTTGCGTGAATTCACTTACATAAATTTCGTCAATCAGCAGATCAATGTCGTGCCTGTTTGTTCTGGTTAGAATTATTTTATCACGTAGTTGCTTTATCTCTCCGTCTATACGTACCGTTTCGTATCCTTTGTTTAGTAGGTCGTATAGTAGTTGATAGTACTCACCTTTTCTACCGACAACCAAAGGAGAAAAAATAGCCACCTTTCCTTTTGATAATTCAATACCCAATACATTGTCAGACTCTTCTTTAATGGCATCTTTTATTTCTTTATTTTCTATGGATCTGAGTATGATATTAAGAATTTCATCTTGAGAGAGTTTCTCAATTGGCACGTCAACATCAAGACAATAAGGTTTTCCTACCCTAGCGTAGAGGATGCGTAAATAGTCATATATCTCAGTCACTGTCGCCACAGTGGAACGTGGGTTACGACTGGCGGATTTTTGGTCTATCGATATGGCCGGAGACAAACCACTTATTTCGTCAACATCCGGTTTTTGCATTTGATTAAGAAATTGTCTGGCGTAGGGTGAAAGAGACTCAACGTACCGTCTTTGCCCTTCAGCAAAAATAGTATCAAAGGCCAGTGATGATTTACCGGAACCCGACGGTCCGGTTATGGCTATCAGTGCGTTACGAGGCATTTCAACGTCTATATTTTTTAGGTTATGGGTACGCGCGCCTTTAACCACGATTTTGGTGGCTCCCGCAAAAGATATTTTCTCTTTATCCCTCTCTTTCTTCTTAGACATGAGCAGTTATGTTATAACGGTTTTATAAAAAAACCAAACCCCACATATACAATGACAATTCATTGAGATGTGTAGCTAAAAACAATGCAACAAATTTATAATTATTATAGTCAAAAACTACCTTAAAGGTGATAATTTTTAGACATTTCTATATACAACATGACTTACGCGTTTCTGATGAAGTTCGAGGCACTGACCCAGCCCCGGCTTCGGTAACCATTTATTACTATTGTAATAAACCAAAATCGTTTTAGTCAGTCACGAAAGAATATAAATGATCACGGAAACTGGAGCCGGGTGAGGCGTACTTGGTGGTACGATGAAAGGTTTGAGTTACGAAAGTAACAAAAAAATTCTCCAAACGCGTAAGTCATGTACAAAAAAGAAAAACAGCCGTTATGCTAGTTAAATTATAATTAAATAAATTTAATTATAACTCGCTTTTTTTCCATTTTTAGCTAGGCGTAGTAGTTCGTCTATTAACTCTGTCAGATCTGTTGATGCTTTTACGTAAAAACCGTCAGCGCCCAACTCGGTTGCTTTATTGCGAGCGTCAGTAGTGTCTTTGTTTGAAAAAATTATGGCAGGAATCGTCTTAAGGTTTTCGTCAGACTTTATCTCTTCCAATATTTCCAAACCGTTTTTACCCGGAAGCATGAGGTCAAGAACGATCACGTCAGGCTTAAAGTTGTTTATTAGATCAATAGCTTGGGTACCGTCATTGCTAAACATATATGGACAATTGTTTTTTGACAGTTTTACAGACAATAAGTTTCTTAGAAGAGGATCGTCTTCTACTATCAATATCTTATGACCACCATTCACTACGTTTTCACCACCTTTAACTTTCTCGTTGGTGGCGATTTGCGAACTGTTTGTGTCCACAGTTTGATTATTGGATACTTCCAGACCAAGGTTTGAATAGACTTTTTGTAAGACTTCATCAGGTTCAAAATCCGCTTTGATCAGGTAATCTTTTACCCCCAACTCTTTAACCCTCTCTACCTCAACCGGTTGTCCTGAATTAGAAATAACTATGACCGGTATCTGTTCTATAAGACCTTCCGAATGCATAACCTCTAAAACTTCATAGCCGTTCATTATCGGCATCATGATATCGAGCAGTACCATGTCCGGTCTTTCAGATCTAATAGCCGCCAAACCTTCAAGTCCGTTTGTGTATCGTAGTATGTTGGCACCTACACCGGCTAATTTTCTGGCTATAACGTCTGATAAGAATAGGTTGTCTTCAATTAAAACTATAGTTTTACCTGCTAGATTTTGTTGTGTCATAGTGATTATGAGTTGTTAATCTTGATTATATGGTAATTGTACTACAAAAGTTGTTCCTCTGCCCTCTATACTTGTGAATGATATGTTGCCACCAAGAAAATCTATAATTCTCTTTACAATATACAAACCCAAACCAGAACCGTCAGCGTCCACGCGTTTAGCATTTTCCGCCCTCGCGAAGCGTGAAAATATTTTGTCTTGATGTTGCACCGGTATACCCATACCGGTGTCAGATACTTCAATTCGCATTTTTTCTCCCACGGTAATTTTGACAGTAACAGTACCACCTGTTGGTGTGTATTTTACTGCGTTATCAGTCAAGTTTAGCAGTATATCCTTAATTCGTTCAGGGTTTGCGGTAATACTGGGAACCCCCTTGCTGGGGATTATCAGTTCTAAGATGACGCCTTTTTTGTCAGCGTTGGGTTTAACGTCAGATATTACTTCATTGGCAATCTTACTGATATCAACCGTTTCTTTATTGGCGTGGTCTTTATCAAGCTCCAAATGGTCGGCATCTAACAGGTGATTGATCATGTTGACTAAACGAGTAACGCTATGCTGACTCTGCTCTATCATTTGTTTTTGTTCATCACTTAAAGGCCCTAATTCTTCGGTATAGAGCATTTGTTGAGACCATTTAATGGCGGAAAGAGGGGTCCGTAGTTGGTGAGCGGCGATTGATACGAACTCTGATTTTTCACTATCAAAGGACTTTAATTTCTCGTACGCTCTGCGCAGTTCAATGTCACGTCTTATCAACATTCTGGCTCTTTTATCCATATCCTCAACTAATTCACGGAGTTGTCGGTTTTCTTCTTGTATTTTTTGTATTTCATCCATAGGACTGAGTGTTGTTAATTTTCACCTAATAGTAAGACCACAATCGTTTCGTTGTGGAATTGAGGAAAGAGTTCAGACTCATTGTTCATAGTTTTTCTGATCGGTGCTATTTCGGAATAAGTATAAAAACCCAAGGTGGGAATTTTTTTACCAAGCACTGATTTGACGGTATCCATTTCAGATTCAGTATCTGCTTTACTGCCGAAGAAATTTTTCCTTACGTGGCAATTAAAAATAAGACAAGCTTCCGGCTGTTCACCTTGGTAAGAAGTTACTGCTGTTAGCGTAGCTTCTTTGGCTGCTTTTATAATGTCTTCCCTGTCGCCGACCATTATTTGCACATATGAGCCTTCAGGTATTTCGCCTCCACAGGTTATGGAACCATCCGACCCCACTGAAAACGGAGCTCTCAAAAGCATTTCTCCGGTATCGGCATCTTTAAAACCTAGCGGGTATGATAGGGCCAGTTGTCCAAGAGTCTGTTTTCTTAAGTTTTTAACCTCATCTTCACCTAGGTATTTGGTATAAAAATCTATCGCTTCCTTGTTATCAATGGTTCTTATTATCGATCCGTCTGCTTCGGTTACAAGCCCCGGCAGACCTACCGCCGTCCAACCATGTTTGACTCCTATGCCGATTTTTAAGTTACCTGACATTAAAACCCCAACCACAGAGTCTGTGTATACGGATCCTTGGTGGTATTGATAGGTTTGTTTAAATTCGTCATCATCTCCGGCGGTTCCGCCTACTACCGGTATGGCGTTGTTGAGTTTATTATTTATACCTCTTAGGGTTGCCGAACCGTTACCTCGCAATCCGTCAATAAACATGAGTATGAGTTTTTCCAGGTCAGGTTCTGTTCCTGCTTTTAGCTGACCGGACAGCTCCCCGCCTGCCAGCTCCGAATCCTTGGTCAGGTCTTCGCTGACTGCAGTAGTAAACTGTACATTATCAGAGGCTATTAACATCACAGCGATAGACTGTTGTTTAGCCGTACCTTCTTCCGTTATTTCTCCGGCTGTGCTACAGCCTATTATTTTCGCTTCACTGCCAGCTATAGACCTTATACCCTTTTGCACCAACTCGGCATTGTATTTTACGGAGGTGAATACAATAACTAATTTTGGAATCAAATTTATGTTTTCACTTTCCAGCTTGGACATGGCAGAGCTGGTAGCGGAAACAGCTACCGTATATTCGTCACTTCCATAACCAATGCCTGTTGATGCTTTGAACATATCTAAATTTGAACTCGTTTATTGATTTTACACTTAAAGAGTATAGCACAGACTAAACTCAGTAAGTCATAATTATTGAGTTACTGATCAGATATAAATGTCAGTTA
>SKGH01000077.1 GCA_007117575.1 Candidatus Kaiserbacteria bacterium
GTTTCACCTCCACACCGCTGTATGGGCAGTCTGACCGGAGCCACGAAGGCAGGATGCCATGAGCCACATACAGCGGTGTATGTGCGACACTTAAAACGTATCATAGAATGTCTGACCGCTTGGCTCGCAATAGCATTGACGGAGGCAGAATCATATACGCCGTCGATCAAAAGCAGATCGTGTCTTTGCGCTTTCCGACATTTTGGTTTGAACCAACCCCGCAAGGGCTCTTTATGCTTCAAGTGGCGTTTGGTCAATCTAAATATTATTCGGACAATCTAACGCAGAATGTGAAGCGGGGTATGCGCCAAAAAATACGGCGAGGTGAGTGGCTGACGAAAGCTCCCTTTGGCTATGTGAACAATCGGACGACGAGAAATATTGAACCGCACCCGACTCATTCCAAAGTGATTGTCCGCGCTTTTACCGAGTACGCCAAGGGAGCCTATTCGTATGAAGCCCTCGCCGATTTTTTGGCGCTTCATGGTGTGACGACTGGCAAAGGAACGCCACTTGGCAAAGCTTCCATCAAACGAATGTTGACCAACCGTGCATATCTCGGATTTACCAAATACAAGGACGAATGGTTTGACGGAAGCTTTGCGCCAATTCTTTCTCCGAAATTGTTTGAAGCCGTGCAGAAAGTATTGTCGGCAAGAGAACGCCCACGCACACGGAAAGCGAGCCATGATTTTCCTTTTGTCGGCACCTTTCGCTGTGGCGAGTGCGAGAGCATGATAACCGCACAATGGGCAACCGGAAAATCAGGGGGGCGGTATCGGTACTATCGGTGCACGAAAAAGAAAGGAACCTGCTCGCAAGGATATGTGCGTGAAGAATCTCTTGCCGACCAAATCAAGGAACGGCTTCAATCAATTTCACTTTGCGATGAGTGGACAGAATATATGTTGAACAAGGTGGAGGATATGAACCGCGAGGAAAACCACTCACCGCAAAGCGTTGCCGAAAATCTTGCAAAAGATATCAAAGCAAGTGAAGCGCGCTTGGAAAAACTCGTCTCCGCATTTATTGACGGCGATATACCAAAAGACATCTATCTTAAAAAGAAAGATGAGATCATGCGCGCAACCCTTGCTTTGAAGCAGGAAAAGAAAGATTTTCGGCAACAGGGAAAGAATTGGGTCGAACCCCTGCGGGAATGGATTTTAGATACGAAACAAGCCAATTTTTTGAGCTCATCCGCAGATTTCCACGAAATCAGCTCCTTCGTCAAAAAAGTTGGAACGAACCCCTTGGTTCGTGACAAATCCGCGCGCTTCGGCGCGCCAGTCCCGTCCCAATTCGTCGCGAAGCGACGGGCTCTTTCTTCCTTTCCCGCGCCTTCGGCGCGGGCTGGTTCTGTCCTCACTGCGGATGAAGTTTCTGAATGTGACCCTACGGGGAATCGAACCCCGGTTTCCAGGATGAGAACCTGGCGTCCTAGCCGCTAGACGATAGGGCCATGTGGTTATTGTTTAATTTTAATCTCTAACCCAGACTCATTTCTGAATCTGTACATTGTTATAACAAAAAAATACTAAAATTCAAACTGGTATGATTTGATTAAGCGATGGGGTTCTTTTTACCCCAAACATCTTCCTGCCTTACCAACCACTCTCCGGCCTGCTCCGGATCTTCCATCAGGGCTTTCACCAATCTCTCTAGGCGCATACCTTGTGAACCTTTAATAAGTATCAAGTCTCCCTCCTCAAGTTCGTTTAAAAGGACTTTGGCGACTTCGTCAACATTTTCAAATATACTGATTCGCTCAGGTGGCATACCTGCCCTCTCTGCCGACATGGCAATTGAACGAGCTCTGACTCCTACTGCCACCAAGGCGTCCACGCAGGTCGCTACTAACTCACCCACTTTTTCATGTTCAGCAGTGGAATAGCGTCCCAATTCAAGCATATCACCTAGGATCGCCAGCTTCCGATAACCATAAGAGCGCATGTCTCGCACGGCGCATAAAGCCTGTTCAACCGCAGCCGGTGAGGAATTGTAGGTATCATCTATCATCATTGTCCTTTTAATACCCGGCACCAAACGCATACGACCGGGAGTAGGGCTCATTTCAGAGAGCATGGTCACGGCATCTTTAAGTGACACATCAAACAGAGAGCCGACAGCCACCGCAGATACATAAGCATAAAGGGGTCCGGAACCGACAACACCGACCATCTCAACATCGGCTTGTTCTTCATGATGCAAAATACGTGCCTTGGTTCCCACCGGTCTATATTGGGTAAAAGCTATCTCCAACTCCTCTGCCCAGAAATCAGCACCTGAATTTAAACCGAAACTTACCTTCTTAACATTATCAATTTCACTGATCTTTTCTACTATCAGCGGGTCATCTGCGTTATATACCACGGTACCATCAGGCTTTATGGCTTTTACTAATTGCATTTTTTCTTCAACTACCGCCTCGGGATTGGGGAAAAACTCAACATGAACAGGTACTACCGGTAAGCGCGTTAGTACGACCACATCAGGCTTAAGCCAGTTGGTAAGATTTACCATATCGCCCGGTCTATCCACGCCCACTTCCAGAACAAGCACTTTAGGATAATCACCCGGAAACAAAGCTATTACTAAACCGTCTGATATATTTTTTAACCAAGATAGCGGGTCGCTCCAACCATTTGGCAGTCCTAAAACAGAAAGAGGTACTCCCACTTCGGAATTATAACTTTTCTCACTTTTACGAGCCCACACTCCCTTCTTGACCACGGTATAGATAGCGTCCTTAGTAGTTGTTTTTCCCACACTGCCGGTTACAGCCACTACTAAAGGTTTTGTACGCCAAAGTAGGAGTTTTGCCTCCCAAGTCATTATCTTTATAACTATGTATCTTAATAGTCTTCGCATATATAAAATGTCTCACTCTCCTACTGACTAACGGTCCGGAGGTATGTTGTAGTAGTTTATCAAAAATTTTGTCATTGACATAAAAGCGTCGGTCAGTGTTTCTGAAGCATAACGGACATTTTTAGGTTCCTTAGTATACAAAAGTATCAAAAACTGGGGATCATAAGAAGGAAAATAACCAAAAAATGTATGCAAAAAACGATCGTCATAGTACCCACCTTGCGGGTGCGCTATCTGAGCCGTACCTGTCTTAGCACCCACGGAATAATTATCCAATTTCACCTTTCCTTGTCGTAGTGCCTCATCTACCACCCTGGTAAGCATACGAGATATCTCCTCGCTGGTTTCTTCTGAAAACACTCGATCGCCTTCCGGAAAACGAGTTTGTCTAACCGTACCATTTTCATACTCAATACTTGTCACTAAATGTGGTGTAATCAGTCTACCACCATTAGCTAAAGCCGATAGAGCACGCACTGTATCTATAGGTGTAAAAGCGACACCTTGACCAAAAGACGCTGTGGCATATTCTATATCTCTCGGAGAGTTTAGGTTTGACACCAGACCATGCACCTCGTTAGGTAGGTCTATACCCGTCTCATTTCCCAACTTTAAACTGAACATATAGTTACGAAAAGTATCTTTACCCATTTTTGCAACTATATGCGAAACACCTGTATTAAGAGACTGACTCAAAACCTCTTGCATATCGACAGTACCACGCCCTCTACCGTCAAAGTTTCTAATGGTGAATCTATCCATAGTAAGACTACCGGAGTCATAGTAGGTAGAGTCAGCGGTAATAGCTCCACTATCCAGACCAGCGGCAATGGTTATTGCCTTTATAATAGAGCCCATCTCGTAGACATCTTCAACTAAAGGGTTTCTAAAGTCAGCAATGGTTTTACCTCTTCTGTCATTTAAATTAAAGTTTGGAACGGCACTCATGGCATAGATTTGACCATTGTTAGGGTTTATGATTATTCCCCCGGTTAAGGAGCTATCCCATTCTTCGTGTACTTCGTATAGATTTTTTTCCAACATTCTCGTGACTGTGGGTTCTATAGAAGTAATGATCTCACCCGGTCGGTTCATGTCTACATCCTCAGATTTATTACCCAAGTCACTAAACAATTCAGCAAATAAATTTACAGCCAGTTGGTTTTGATTACGAGTTAAAACATCTTCATAATAACGCTCTAGACCATACCTTCCCACCAGTCTATCGTCTTCATCTCCACCATAACCTACAAACCCGACTATTCTTGAGGCCAAGGAATCAGCAGGGTAAAAACGCCATTGGTCGCGATACAACTGCACTCCGTTAATACCTAAAGCCACTATCTGATCTGCCGACTCAGGGATTAAACGGCTGGCTGCTTCGTAATATCGCCTTTCAGAATCACTTACATTGCTTAAAAACCTTTCTCTATCAAGAGGAATGATCTCATTTATCTTCTCATACACCTTTTCAGGATCCATATTCAAACGACTAGGATCTATAACCAACAAATAACCGGACCGCACAGTGGCCGCGGACACTTTTTCACCATCACGAGTGGTAAAAAAAATACTACCTCGAGTATATACATTTCTCACACTACTAACGTACTGACCTTCAGCACGTGCTAAATAGTAGTCATTCTTCACAATCTGTAAATAATACAGACGCCCAAAGATAACCAAGACTGCAAATAAGATAACACAAGTTATCAACCGTATTCTCCAAACCGCTACATGTCTTATACTTACAGCCTTCATTCTCCTATTAGGTTAAGTACCAAACTGGGTTCTGTTCTATCAATAAATATTTTAACCTCAGGTTGAGTATAACCTTCCAACGTGGCAATACTGGCACTTATCCTATGTTGCGCATCAATGTAACGGGCATCCAAAGAACTTAGTTGGGAATTTATCTGCCTGAGTTCTTGTTGAAGTTCGGTACGTACTATTAAATGATGGACGGAAGCACTGATCAAATATATATATGTTGTAAACAATAAAGTAGCTAGACAGAATAAAAACAGGCAAAACTTTCGTCTGCGACTGCTGTAACTTACTTGTTTAATACTTCCGGTCATAATCTTTTAAATTTCTATATTTTTTCAATTATTCGTAATTTGGCGCTACGAGAACGCGGATTGGCTAATATTTCTTGTCGTGTCGCTGTAATCGGTTTTTTATTAACCAAAACGGCACATTGATCGTGTACAAAATCTCTAAACATATGTTTAACTTTACGGTCCTCCAAGCTATGAAAACTGATAACTGCCAATCTGCCCCCGCCACTAAGTATTTCAAACCCTTGTGGTAGGAACTTATCTAAGGCACCCAACTCATCGTTGACCGCAATCCGCAGTGCTTGAAAACTACGAGTAGCAGGATGAATTCGGCCATTTCGATACGAAACAGGTACGGCTTGTTTAATAAGGCCGGACAACTGCCCGGATGTACTTATACGCTCTTTCTTTCTTGAAGCAACAATGCTACTAGCTATGCGTCTGGCGTATCGTTCTTGGCCATAGCCGTACAATATGTTGGCAATAGTTTCCTCTGACCATTCGTTTACAATATCCTCGGCTCTAAAAGGATAATCAGTTGGCTCCCCTAAGGTCATATGTAATGGCTCATCAGCCTCAAAAGACAAACCTTTGCCACTCCCAACTGTAAACTGTTCTGTACGCCAACCGAGATCCGCGAGTACTGCGTTTGCAGTCGAGACCCCTACTTGTTCCGTTAATTCTTTAAGGTCTCTGAAATTGCCCCTAATAAGCTTGTGCGGTACTCCTGTGGCTGACAAACACTTTTTCGCTTCACTTAAAGCACCGGGGTCCACATCTATCCCCACCAACAATCCATTCTTTCCTATCTTATTTGCTATGGCTAAGGAATGTCCGCCGTTACCTAAGGTGGCATCTATAACAACATCACCACGTTTAAGGTTTAGCGCTTCTATACTTTCATCTAGCAGTACAGGTGTGTGTTTCATAAGCCCTCCCCATGTGGTGGGCTGAGTTTTATGTAAGGTTTGGCAGTTTAAAGGACGCCTATCTCTCCAAGCTTCTCAGCCAGCTGGTCAGCTTGCTGTTCGATGCGTTTTTTGTATTCGTCCCATTTATCCTCACCCCAAATTTCCACACGATCATGAATTCCGGCAAGTACTACTTTCGTATCTAATGCCGCAAACTCTTTCAAGAAATCTGGAACGAGAATACGTCCAACACTATCTACCTCTACCTCTACAGCTCCTGATAAGAAGAATCTATTGAAACTTCTTGTATCCGCCTGCCCGAGTGGCAATTGACCAACCTTGGTGGTTATCTTTTGCCACTCACGGAGCGGATATACAAAGAGACAGTTATCAAGTCCGCGGGTGATAACAAGCTTTTTCCCAAGTTCCTTACGCCATTTACTGGGCAAGGACAGCCGTTTCTTGGGATCCAACGTGTGCCTGTATTCACCTATTAACATAACTTGATAGCCATGGTTAAACCGTTAAGGTCCTCCCTGATCTTTGCATACTACTTTCGTAGTATACCACTATCTCCCACCACAAGCACATTATATACCACCTCATCCCACTTGCAAACACAATTATACACAACCAAAAAAAACGCCTCTTCAGGCGCCTTTATAAAGTTAAAACTTATCTCTTTTTAATCGCACACATCCGACTTGTCTCTTTCAGCGGTTTCACCAAAAATCCAATAGAGACTAAGACCAGTTTATATAAACAACCATTAAAGCTAAGACTTAGCCAGTCTTTGTCCCCCAAAAAGACGAGACTCGGGATCAGCATAAGCAATCACCTCAGACAACTTTAAAGGAGTCATATCGGGCCAAAGAGTTTCAAGAGAGACGCAGACTGCTTCAACTGACTGTAAGGGTAAAAAACCGGAGCTTCTCCAAATGGACATTCCGTCTTTAGCTTGAGGCATTCCGGTACGTATCAATATGTCTACAGGCCTAGATGGGCCGGTATCAAGATTTGATACTAATTGTGAAGGAAATGCCGGTGAATTAAAGCCTGTACCTGTGCTTAACGTAGTATTTATGGCACGCACCACCTCATCCAAACCATCATAATTAAGGGCGATATTCAACAACAAATTCATACCTGTTTCTGATCTGGTTTCCAAATCGTTTATCACCTTGACGACATCAGGTGGTATACCTTCCCTATCTCCCAAAACCCGCAACCTCACACCTTCTGCCACCAATTCATTTAAATGAATACTCAGTTGCTCACGCAAAAGGTCCCATAAACCATCCACTTCTACCTTATCACGTTTCCAATTTGCTTGAGAAAACGCAAACAAACTAAGAGTACCTACTTGCATTTGAGGACAGGCTCTTACTATCTTCTTGAGTGCCTGCGCCCCCTCTCTATGACCAGCCAAACGAGACAATCCTCTACCTTCCGCCCATCGACCATTGCCGTCCATGATTATTCCCAGATGGTATGCTTTATTTTTCTCTATCATTATAAATTTAGTTAATTGAATTTAAACCAGTTGCTTAATTTTCAAAAATTGAGTTTCAAGCTACATCTGCTTAAATAAGTAATTGAGCCTAACTTAATCGCCTACTACTTACTAAAAAATCAAAACGAAAACACCGAACCACCTTTATAGCTTACTGGCTATGTTTTACTGATCGGCATTACTTTTTGGTTCTGAATGAGTCCTAGGCTTCAAGAGAGGAAACAATTGAGTCTCACGCAACGGCTTACCTTCAAAAAAAGCAAACAAACGCTCTCCAAAACCAAAACCACAGGTAGGAGGCATTCCGTATTCTAACATTTCTACAAATTCCCAATCAGGCATCATCGCCTCTTCATCACCAGCTTCCAGCAGTTGTTGCTGTTCACGAAACCTGGTTGCCTGATCTTCAGGATCATTCAACTCACTATACCCACGCCCCACCTCACTACCGGCTATCAAGGGGTGAAACATCTCTACAGTCTTCTTGTCTTTTCGTTGCTTGGCTAAAGGAGCTATGCTTATAGGGTGATGCACTACAAAAGCAGGACCGGTTATCTGTTTACGACAGTATTTCCACAAGGAGTCGGTTAACCTCTCTAAGCTGTCCCCTTCGTATTTCACTGACAATTCATTTAAACGCCTTATCAGAGCTTCTTTATCAGCTATATTTAAGTCTATATCAGTTCGTTTTTTTATCTCTTCAACATAGTCCAAAATTTCCCAATCGTCAGCTAAATCAAAATCATGACCATGAACAGAAAACTTAGTAGTACCATACACCTCTTTTGCTAAATGACGATAGAGTTCTTTCACTAAACTCATACCCTCATTGTAGTCTGCGTAAGCCCAGTAAAACTCAAGATTTATAAATTCTTGTAAATGCTCAGGACTGGTACCCTCGTTACGGTAAGCACGACCAATCTCAAAAGTTTTTGGATAACCTGATGCCATCAACCTTTTTTGCCACAGTTCACCCACTGATATACGCAAATATACATCGATTCCAAAATCGTTATGATGAGTCTGAAAAGGCCTAGCTTCCGCACCGCCAGTAGTAATCTCAAGGGTCGGCGTGTCAATTTCCATAAAACCACTGTCTCTCATGAACTGTCTTGTAACTCGCCAGAATTTTTCTTTACGCGCAAACATATCACGCAAATCTTGATCTAACAAAATGTCCAAGTAACGCTTTCTATATCTCTCGTCTTCATTTTTTATACCAAAATGCTCATTAGGAATAGCGTTTATGGATTTAGTCAACATACGCCACTCCTTAGCCATTAAAGCCGGTAAACCCCTTTTAGTATGACCGGCCACACCGGTAAATTCGACAAAGTCACCGGTATCAACCGCCTCTATAAATAGATTAAATAATTTATCTGATAATGATTTCTTAGACACCAACACTTGAACTTTGTCAGTGCCGTCATAAATATCGACAAAAACCAACTGACCATGACTACGTATTGACATTACTCTACCTACTAGAGTAACGACAGTATCTGAATCGATAAGCGACTGTATATCTTTTAAAAATGAGTTTATGTAATGAGTCAGGTCTCCTTTGGTAGCGTAAGGGTCCATTCCTTCTTTCAGTAAAAGGTCTCGTTTACGTATTCTCTCTGCTTTTATCTCTTCAAGAGCGGTCATAAATATGAATATTTTTACAATCAGTCCAAAACCATTACTACTGCAGAATAACTGATTGTTTATAAATCGCCACTTATTGTCTCATTGCAAATAGGTGCAAGACAGTTAACCTAAAACAATAGAAAATTTATACCATGCCACAGGACTGATTTCAATGTTCAGTTATGAAACTGAGGGTTTAAAAACTTATACCCTACTCTATTTTAATAACCTTATACGTCTGCTTTCCTGAAGGCGTCTCGAATGTAAATACATCACCCGTGGCTTTACCCATCAGAGCTTCTCCCAAAGGAGAAAGGTAAGACAATTTGCCTTCATGAATATTTGCCTCCTCTGAACCCACTATCTGATAAGTATGTTTATTAGTTTCTTTTTGTTTTTGTATTGTTACTTTACTTCCTAAACCGACCACGCCACCTTTCTTGTCATGAGCCACGATTTTGGCTTCTTTTATCACTTGTTCTAGATACCCTATACGCTCCTCTATAGCAGACTGCATATCCCTTGCCTCTTGATATTCTGCATTTTCTGTAAGGTCACCCAGACTGCGAGCATACTCTAAAGACTCTGCCACTTCTTTACGACGTACAGTTTTTAAGTGTTCTAGTTCCTTTTTTAACTCTTCAAATTTTTCCGGAGTCAAATAAGCCTGTGAATCATTCATAATTATATTATTTACTTTTGGTTACCAAATTTAACACTGAAACAATTATACGCAAGCAATGGACAAAATCAAATTTTTTAAAGTTTAGACATACACTACTGTATCGATAAAAAACACTACTGACTAAACTAGAGACTATAACCGTTCAAATTTATAAAAATATCAGGACTTACGCGTTTCGCGAATTTCTTTGTTGCTTTCGCCACTCAAACCTTTTATCGTACCACCAAGTACGCCTCACCCAGCTATAGTTCCGGTAAACATTTATTACTAACGTAATAAACCAAAATCGTTTTAGTCAGTCACGAAAGAATATAAATGATCACGGAAACCGGGGCTGGGTCAGCGCCTCGAACTTCATCAGAA
>SKGH01000050.1 GCA_007117575.1 Candidatus Kaiserbacteria bacterium
GTTTATTCGAGCTTCTGCTGTAGCGGGAACAATATTTTTAAACCCTGTACCAACATAACCACTAGCAACACCGCTAATCATCAAAGCTGGTTGTAACCCGGTTTGAGAGAGGAAATCTGTATTATTTGGAGTTAAAAGTTGTTTTACTGAAGCATTGTTAGAAGCCATTTCATCACTCAAAATAGCTTTATGTTTATTAATTGTCTCTTTATCTATCTCGGCCACACCTTCATAAAAATCAGGAATAGTTACACGATTATTTTCATCATGAAGTCGTGACAGTAAGCTAACTAATGTCTCTGAAGCACTCGGCACTGCCCCGCCATAAATACCTGAGTGCAGATCATTAGTAGCGGTACACAATGTTATTCGCAAATTTCCGCCACCACGAAGAGAACATTCAATAAGTGGTGTCTGCCCGATAATCTGTCCGTCAGATACCAGCACAGCATCACAAGCGAGTTCTGAAACATGTTCTGCAACCAAACCGGGAAGTTCTGTGTTACCTGACTCCTCATTCCCTTCGATTAAAAATTTAACGTTGTAGCCAAGAGTGTTGGCTTCGATGTGTTCTAAAACATTCGCTATATGTATAAGTACCTGCCCTTTGTTATCAATAATACCGCGAGCGTAATAGTGGGTGTCGCTCTCACGAACACTAAAAGGGTCTTCTTGCCAACCATCTTGCTTATCTGCCGGCTGTACATCGTAGTGTCCATACACCAGTATTGTTGGCAGACCAGGGTCGACTTCGTATGAAGCAAAAACTGTCGGATTGGTATTAACACCTGGCCAAAGCGCCGTAGTAAATCCATGTGAAGAAAAAAGCTCTACTAACCACTCCGCGGTTTCTTCACAATATTTTTTAAATTTTGGGTCAGTCGAAATACTTTTTTTAGCAATAAATTTTGGCAAGAGTTGTTCGTAGTATTTAGACATATTTATTCCTTACTATTAAAAATAATAATAGTAAATTACCATAACATTCAAAACGTAGCTAACTAAAAAAATACATAAAATGACTTGGATAAACAATTCATAACATCAGGACTTACGCGTTTGGCGAATTTGTTTGAATCTAGCTGAATCTAGCTGAATCTAGCGCTTTCGTCACTCAAACCTTTCATCGTACCACCAAGCACGCCTCACCCGGCTATAGTTCCGGTAAACATTTATTACTAACGTAATAAACCAAGATCGTTTTAGTCAGTCACGAAAGAATATAAATGATAATGGAAACTGGGACTGGGTCAGCGCCTCGAACTTCATCAGAAACGCGTAAGTCATGAATATGAAAAAACAAACAACCATAATAAATCAATTTTCTCTGTGGATAAAACACATTTTCATCTACTTTTTAACCTACCGGAGTCTATAATAAAACACTATAAAGCAAGTCATCGGTCGTAAAGTGCTTATACCTAATACCAAGCTTATCCATACGACCTAATAATGGCTTTAGGTCCTCTTTTCTACTAAGCTCGATACCAACCAATGCCGGTCCTTTTTCCTTATTGATTTTTTTGATATATTCAAAACGAGTAATGTCGTCACCAGAACCAAGAGCTTCTGTTACAAAAGTCTTGAGTTCGCCTGGTTTCTGAAAGAACTCAACAATAAAATAATGCTTAAGACCCTGATAAACCAAACTTCGTTCAATAACTTCAGGATAGCGAGAGATATCATTGTTACCTCCAGAAACCACTGCAACTACGCGTTTGCCACAAATATTGGGAGCAAGTTCCTTCAGAGCAGATACAGCCAAGGCACCGGCTGGCTCGGCGATAATACCCTCCTTTTGATACAACTCAATCATGGTCGTACACACAGCACCTTCCGGAACTGAAACGATATTTGATATAACCTTTTTTGCTATGGCAAAAGTTTTGTTGCCTACCTTTTTAACAGCCGCTCCATCAACAAACGGATCAATATCTTTAAGAGTAACTACTCGCCCAGCCTCAAGAGAGCGAAGCATTCCAAGCGCACCCGCCGGCTCGGCACCAACTACCTTTACTTTTGGCGCGTTGATTGCAAAATAGGCACCACACCCGGCAATCAAACCACCGCCTCCAATCGGATGAACGACCACATCAACTTCAGGTTCATCTTCAAGTATTTCTTTAGCTACCGTCCCTTGACCCGCAATTGTACGAAAATCATCAAACGGCGGAGCATATACGGCTTGATTTCTATCCCTAAAAACAAGGGCGGCTGTATTACTTTCATCATAGGTCTTACCAACCAACTGAATATCAACCCATTTGTCGCCAAAGAAATGTACTCTATCTACTTTTTGTCGCGGTGTGGTTTCCGGCATGAAAATAGTACCCCTTATACCTAACTCTCTACAACTATAAGCAACCCCTTGGGCATGGTTACCCGCGCTGGCACACACTACACCATTTACACGCTCTTGAGGCGAAAGGCTGCTAAGTAGGGTGTACGCACCACGTATCTTATAAGAACGAACCGGTTGCAGATCTTCACGTTTTAAAAACACCTCTGCTTTATACAATCGAGAAAGTCGTTCACTGTATTCAAGAGGCGTGTGAATTGTTACACCCTTAAGTGCGTCATGGGCTTTAAGCGTAGCGTGTGCGGTTTTATTAAGCAAATTGTTGGTTTTAATCATAAAGCAATAGAAATGTGTAAGTTACATACTAATGCAGACAAACTACACACGACACCTCAATCCTAGCTCCGAGAGGTAGTGCAACGACACCAACCGTCTTGCGTGCAGGTAGTTTTGAAATATGTGCCAACCATTCACTATAGACCCTATTGACTACACTAAACTCATTTAAATCAACAAGAAAAATCTCTGTCTGTACAATTTCGCAAGAAGTTCCAACAGCCTTAACTATTGCGGAAATATTTTGAAAAGTCATAACTGCTTCTGCTTCAATACCACCATCAACTAACTTACCGGAATTCGGATCAATACCGATCTGTCCAGACACAAAACAAAAACCATTAGCTATGACAGCCGAAGAATATGGACCGACTGGTTTAGGAGCTTGTAAAGTTTCAACCTTTTTTATCTCAGACATAATGTTTCTATAAAAGCAACTGATATTTTCTTATTATACATCAGACACCCTGTCCAGGTAGAATATTCTTTTTCAAACACGCAAAATAAAATAATAATCAAGCAGATTGACTAAGCTTATTGATTATCTTTGATATTCGAGCTGTTTCTAAAAAATAGAGATGGTAGTGTTCACGATATAAATAGCTCTAATAGAAATAGGGAAATTCTTGTATTTCAAAGAAAATGTAGTAAGTTTTATATTATGCAATTTCAATTATTGATTCATGGGGGTGCTGGTACAATTACTGACAAGCAACAATATAGAGAACCTATAGAAAAAATACTGGAAATCGGTCAAAAAATACTCGCCAACTGTGGCTCAGCACTAGACGCTGTTGAACACTGTGTAGTTGCACTTGAAAACGAACCACTTTTCAACGCCGGGAAAGGATCGGTATTAAGTCATACTAAAACCGTAGAAATGGATGCGGCTATAATGAACGGTTATAACCTAGAAGCAGGTTCAGTAGCCGGAGTAATCGGGGTAAAAAATCCTATCAGTTTGGCGCGCGTAGTCATGGAAAAATCAGAACATGTCATGCTAATTAGTGAAGGTGCTGTAAAATTTGCAAAAGAGCAGAATATTGAATTTGCTCCAACTGACTATTTTTTAACTGAAAAACGACTAAAACAATGGGAGGAAGCACAGTTAAGCGACAAAGTTGTACTTGATCACACGACAGACATTACTAAAAAAGAAAATAAAAAGTTTGGTACAGTAGGTGCGGTTGCTATAGATATAAAAGGTAACCTTGCTGCGGCTACTAGCACTGGAGGGATTACTAATAAAAAATACGGTCGTGTTGGTGACTCACCAATTATTGGTGCCGGCGTATTTGCCGACAACGATTCTTGTGCCGTGTCTGCTACCGGTTATGGTGAGCAGTTTATTCGAACCACACTATCTAAAACCGTTGCTGAATTTATAAAATACAAAAAAATGAATGCCGAGGAAGCATCTAAATCAGCAATCAAATACTTAGTTCAAAAAGTAAATGGATTAGGTGGGTTAATTGTCATAGACAAAAATGGCACTTGGGGTTCAGCATATTCAACAGAAGGGATGATTTATGGTCGAGCGGATAAAACCGGTGTCTATTATCTAACATAGGTTTAAAGTAGCAAAATAGATAAAAAATCTTCATTGAAGCTGATATTACACACCTCTGTTTACAACGCATTTTATATAATGTATTGTTCTGGTAGATGTGTCTTTTAAGAAAGATGCTGTTCTTACAATCAAATATTGAGGTGAAAAATGGATCGTAATATAATCTACACCATGCTTGACAAAGCACTATGGTTAAGGTCACCAATAGGAAATCTTTTTTACGAAACCGGAATGACCATAATGTATCGTCCCGGAGATGTAATAGGACGAACTCACCACCCTGAAATATCCAACACCCTGCAAGAATTGGCTACCCAACAGCAACTATTGTTAGGATTTAAAGGTCATTTCCAAATGGTTAACTGGAATACGCCCTATTCGGAACAAGTTAAACGGGTAATGAATGAAAGAGTAACAGATTTGCTTTTTTTTGAAGGGTTTGCCTTCGACGAAGAAACTGAAGGTTGCTGACATCTCAATCCTCTCCGCCAACTGAACATCATATTATCCGAACCAGGCTCGTCTAACAAATGGGCTGATAAAGGATATTTTCGCTTGAAAGTTAGTGAAAAATACGGTCACAAGGCAATACCCCTAGGCAAGCGGTGGAGTAAACTCGATGTCAAAGACATAATCCGCTTTATGCACGAAGTTTTTGAGCGAGGACATGAAAAAGTTATATTGAAAGCACCTGGTGCTGGAGGTATAGGCAACACCATCGTTGACCGTAAGTCAATCAAAGATTCGTTTTGGGTAGACAACCTTCCTGTTGACCAGCCAATCATCGCTGAAGCTTATGTCACCTGGATCACATCACCCTGTACCAGTTTTTTTGCTGGAAAGGTGAAGTGGTTTTTATGGAAATGTGTGAGCAAATTCTTAAACCTAAAACAGCCGGTTTTATAGGAGGAAAAAGTTTTGGATTTTTGTCTACCGCGGATATGATAGCTCTGAGTGAACTTCAACGGCCAATCGCAGAAGAAGCTCACAAAGAAGGGATCAACGGTTTCCTCGGTATAGATACGATACTAAGGGAACCTTTAGAAGGTGACCGACTAATACTTCCTGATAGTGGCCTAGCAGTTTTGTTTATCGAAATGAACCCCAGACTAAATGGTCACAACCAAGAAAGATGCGCGGTTTACCGAATAGCTAAACGACAAGGCTTAGATCCAAACACAGTGGCACACCTCAGGGTTGGAAATAAACCCATGCCGGACACAACTGACGCTTCGTCAGCCAGAGCAAAAATGAAAGAATTTCTTTCAGGTATAGCCAAACCACTTCAAGTCGATGACGCGCTTAAACCTGGTGATGTATTTTTTATCCCAGCCGAAAACCATGGAGAAAAACGACCCTCAGCTCTTTATGACGGAATCATGTTTTTTGGTATTGATGCAGAAAGAGGTATTTTAAATGCCTATAAGCACCTTACCAAACTCAAACTTATAAAAAGGTAGAGTTGTAACTGCCTTATAAAATAGAGCGTATGTCATTTTTGCATACGCTCTTCTTGTTAAAGAAAACATTAAAATTCCAACAGAAGCTTGCAGACATGATTTGAATTAATAACCACCCCACCAACACAGAACATAATTTTTCACTGTAGTAACAACTGTATTCTACTTTATTTTGATACACCACTTAATTATATAGTATGTAATTATTGATGGTTTGGTCCATCTACTGATAGCTTTCTATCGTTTTCACATTTAGGACATCTCTGAAGACAAGGGGTGGTTAGTTCCTTCTCTTCAGTCGATGTCCTTTTCAGTAACAAAAATACTGAAAAGGAAATCAAAGAAAGAACAATCTTTTCACAGCACACGAGTACGTTGCTCACGTGCTCTGTAAAGAAAGATTGTGTAAAAAATATTTAAGAACTGAAAATGAATCTTATATAATGATTAAGAAACATAAATAACCAAAATAGTTAATGTCTTTTTCTAATTTTTATTCTCTATTAGTTGGACAATAACTTTCTTGATTACTGTTCGGTAGTATATACGAATGTATTATTTTGTCAATATATATTGACTATATGACTATAAAAGTCAATATTTGTATGAAAAATAAAGATTTTTTTAGTTATTTATATGTTCATAATACCTAACAAAGTCGGTTGGTGCTGAACTATATACATCGGCTTTAAAAGATTAATTACAATTAACCGTTTGACTGTATGAGAGTTGGTTATCCCCCCCCGGAACATTGGTGAACATGTAATACCTAAGAAACTGTCTAAAGTCTTAATACAAAGAGCACATATGTTTATGTCCACCTTATTTCCAGAAAATAAGCTCACAATGAAATCGATTCCGGATCGTTTCGGGTCTTCATGGCTAAAAAGTGTTTTAGCAACAGCACCTTATGATATAATCCTTATGTGGTATTAAAAGATATAATCAATGACTTACGCGTTTGGCGAATTTCTTTGTTGCTTTCGTCACTCAAACCTTTCATCGTACCACCAAGCACGCCTCACCCAGCTCCAGTTTCCGTGATCATTTATATTCTTTCGTGACTGACTAAAACGATTTTGGTTTATTACAATAGTAATAAATAGTTACCAAAACTGGAGCTGGGTCAGTGCCTCGAACTTCATCAGAAACGCGTAAGTCATGTAATCAAGCAAATTTGGTCAGATTTTAATTGTCTTTATGATAATTAATTAGTATGTGGTTACATATATCAAGGCCAGTGTTTTAAAGGTTAATAATATACTTTAATTTTATGCATTTCGAAATAAAAACATTTGATATACCGGAATTGTCAGGCATTAGTACCAAAACGATTGATGAACACCTTAAGCTGTACGCTGGATATGTTAAACATGTTAACACCATAAACGAGAAAATAAATGAGTTGAGCAACGACCTTGAAAAGAATACCTATATAATTGCAGAAACTCAAAGACGTTTGGGTTTTGAGTTTGGCGGTATGAGAAACCACGAATATTACTTTAAACAATTTGAGAACGGAGCTTGTGAATTACCTGAGGGAAAACTTAAAAATAAAATAGAACAACAGTATGGACAAATTGATGTTTGGCAAAACGCTTTTAAAAATATAGCTCTGACTCGCGGTGTGGGCTGGGCAATGCTCTACTACGATCAACAAACCGATCAACTGGTGCAAACCTGGGTAGACGAGCAACATCTCGGTCAATTACCAGACATGAATATCGTACTGGCTCTAGATATGTGGGAACACTCTTACCTTATGGACTATACACCGGGGGATAAAAAACAGTATGTTGATGCTTTTTTCAGAAACTTAAATTGGGAAGTAGTATCCAGTCGCATAAATTAACGAAAAAATATAGGTGTATCAGAGTCAGGCTTGTCAATGTTTTTATCAGACATTGACAAGCTTTTCTGATTAAGTGAACTTCTTGCCACCTCTTCTTCAACTATAGTCCAATCGCGTAAGTCAAAATTTGAATTGACCTCTTTTCTATCATCGGATCTTAGTTGTTCTTTTAAAAGCCTTTCCGCTAAATCACCATACGAACTTTTATCTACCACCCAATTATACCGCCAAGCTAAATACCCTACTAACAAATAAGAAAATGGTACCAAGAAAAAAGGCAGTTGTGGAACTAAATACGAAGCAAACGGCATACCGGCAAAACTACTGGCTATAAAAATAATCAGTGTCAAAGCAATGTGCGCCACAAAAGCAACCGGCAGTGCTAGTGATTCTGAGACCAAAGCCAATAGACCGGCAATAAAAGTAGACAGCATGGCCACAGGTACCATGGGTAGGACCAACATATTTACAAACACAGAAACTAGAGAAAATTCACCTATCTGATATATCAATACCGGTAAGATAAATATTTCCGTAGCTATCGTAGCTGTCACAAAACCACGCATACCAACAAATGACGGAAGCCACCACAGCCAAGTTTCTATTCTAGGGGCTATTAAAATAAGTCCCAGAGTAGCTAAAAAAGAAAGCTGGAAACCGGTATCAAATGCTATTAAATAGGGATTCATAATAAGCATCACTGTGCCGGCCACAAACAGTGCTCGCACAACTGCATAGGTCTTTCCAACCATCCTAGCCACCAAAATCAGTGAGGCCATTATACTGGCGCGCGCTACCGTAGCTGACAAGCCAACTGTAAATGCAAACGCGGCTATAGCTAAAATACCCAACACTAAACGTAATCTAAACGAAAACAAGTATGCAAAAACAAACATCACAAAGGTCACAACCAGCATGACATTAAAACCCGACAAAACTACTATATGAATAATACCTGTCTTACGAAAGGCTGTTTCCAATTCTTCTCCTAAAGCCTGGCGCATTCCCAACAATAAACCTTGTGCTAAAGCGACTTGTGGTTCAGGTAAAATGGACTCTATACGTTCTACAAAAATATACTTTCCACTCAACAAAATAGCGATCAACGGCTGACCATGACCGCTTTCTACCACTCTCACACGAGCAAAGGGTACGGTATAGGGAGTGGCTCTGGCGTTGAGAAAACCCGGGTAGTTAAAAACACGACCCAGATCTGTTTCAAATGACTGTGGCTTGTTTATAGTGCCGGTAAATTCTATAAGGTCTCCGTATCGAACCTCTTGGTACCGATCGACACTGACCCTCAGATTTCCGTACTCTGTCCTTACAGAAAGATGTGTGGCACTTGACCGAGCGTCGGGCTCTCTAAAAACAACCCCTTCAAGAGTCACTGTCTCCCCCACCCTTTCCTCTAAATACGGCGCTGCGAGCTGACGCTCCACTCCTTCAAGGCGCAATACCCCTGCACTAAAGCAAACTATAAATACCGACAACAAAAACAACAGGTTGGCGGAGTGGAAACTCTTTTCCGGCAACAGTTTTGGTGTATGACGAGCCCAAATAATAACCATAACCAAAGCCAACATCCACATCCACAACAGATTAAACAGGCCCACATCATAAAAGGAACGCCAAAAAGCACCGGTAGCAAAGCCGGTTGTCACCATATAAAAAATATGGCTAGCCATTGGTTATATAGTAACAATTTATAAAGGGCCGGTCACAAACCAGCCCTTTTATTACCCCTCTCAACGTATAGGAACAACTGTCGATGCCGATTGTTGATTAAAATACAATCTTTCTTTCAAACGCGTAATCCTTTCTTTTATGCGTAATTTTTTTCTCTTCAATTTGTTTATCAAAAAATTGTTTATCCAAGGATATGAAAGCAGTTCAGCTATTTCAGCTTCCAGTTGATCATGCTGTCGTTCTAAATCGAATATCTCACGTGCGACAGAGAGTTCAACAACCTCATTCATTCTTCTGCTCCTGTTCAAAAACCTATCTTATCTTACCTAGAAACAGACAAAATTCAAGGACTGACTATGATATATAAATGGCACTAAATAAAAAATACAGGACTTACGCGTTTGGCGAATTTCTTTGTTGCTTTCGTCACTCAAACCGTTCATCGTACCACCAAGTACGCCTCACCCAGCTATAGTTCCGGTAAACATTTATTTCTAAGAAACTGTTTGAAGTCTCACCACAAAGCTTACTTCGTTATGGTCGCTCTGCTTTCTAAGAATACGTCTTACAAACAACATATATTGAAACCGGTTCAAGATTGTTTCGGGTCTTCGTGGCTAAGAACCTGCCTACGATCTCACCACAAAATAATCAGCACAATCTTTGTTTCGGGTCGTCATGACCAAAAATTCAGCTACAAACCCGTGCTTCGTCCTCACCGTATCCCGATACGCTTCGGACTCCAGCACA